>DAHVFK010000374.1 GCA_027317055.1 Betaproteobacteria bacterium
CGCGTGACCGACACAGCGCCGCTTAGCGCAGGAAACAGCCCCGCGCGCGCCTGCTGCACCAGCGCGCGCGCCTGGCGGTACTGCGCTTCGGCCAGGCGCAGGCTCTGGTTGCCGATCTCGAGCTGCGCCTCGAGCGCGTCGAGCTGCGGATCGCCGAAGGTCTTCCACCACGCGCCGCGCTGCGCGCCGTCCGCCGGCTGCGCCGGCTTCCAGTCGCCGGCCTCCTTGTAGGCAGGCGGCAGCTCTACTTCCGGGCGCCGGTAGTCGGGGCCCGCCATGCAGCCGCCGAGCGCGGCGCCGAGGATGACGGCCGATACGATGCGCGCTTTCATGGGCTCTCGCTCGCAATTGCCCCGGCGCGGCCCAGGCGCGTGCCGCGCCACAGGCGCAGGCACCGCAGGCGCAGGCGGTCAAGGTACAGGTAAACAACGGGGGTCGTGTACAGCGTGAGCAGCTGGCTCACCATCAGACCGCCGATGATCGACAGGCCGAGCGGGCGGCGCAGCTCGGCGCCGTAGCCGCTGCCGAGCGCAAGCGGCAGCGCGCCCAGCATGGCGGCCATGGTGGTCATCAGGATCGGGCGGAAGCGCATCAGGCAGGCCTCGAAGATCGCCTCCTGCGGCGGCTTGCCGCGCACGCGTTCGGCCTCGAGCGCGAAGTCGATCATCAGGATGGCGTTCTTCTTGACGATGCCGATCAGCAGGATCACCCCGATCAGCGCGATGATGCTGAATTCGGTGTGGAACAGCAGCAGCGCGAGCACCGCGCCGACCCCGGCCGAGGGCAGGGTCGACAGGATCGTGACCGGGTGCACGTAGCTTTCATACAGCACGCCGAGCACGATGTAGACCGCGACCAGGGCGGCGAGGATCAGCCACGGCTGGCTCTGGAGCGAGGCCTGGAAGGCGCGCGCGGTGCCCTGGAAGCTGCCATGGATGTCCGACGGCATGCCGATGCGCGCCATGGCGTTGCCGATCGCCTGCGTCGCCTGCGACAGCGACACCCCGGGCGGCAGGTTGAACGAGATCGTCGCCGCCGCGAACTCACCCTGGTGGTTGACCTGGAGCGAGGTGTTGGTCAGCGTCCAGCGCGCGACGGCGGCGAGCGGCACCTGTGCCCCGGAAGGAGCGATCAGGTACACGCTGTTCAGCGCCTGCGGGCTCTGCCAGTACTTCGGTGCCACTTCCATCACCACGTGGTACTGGTTGAGCGGCGCGTAGATGGTCGAGACCTGGGCCTGGCCGAAGGCGAGGTTGAGCGCGGTGTCGATGTCCTTCGGCGTGAGGCCCAGGCGCGCGGCCGCGTCGCGGTCGATGACGAGCGAGGTCTGCAGCGCGCCGACTTCCTGGTCACTGTTGACGTCGACCACCTCGGGCACGTCGGCGAGCGCGCGCTGCAGGCGCGGGGTCCAGGTGCGAAGCGCCGCAAGGTCGTCGGCCTGCAGGGTGAACTGGTACGCGGCGTTGCCCTGGCGGCCGCCGACGCGGATGTCCTGCACCGGCACCAGGAACAGGCGCGCGCCGGGCTCGTGCGCCAGCTTGCCGCGCAGCCCGGCGATCACCTGCGCCGCCGAGGCCTTGCGCGGCCCCAACGGCTTGAGCGCGATGAACATGAAGCCCGAATTGGTGCGGCTGCCGCCGGTGAAGCCGACCACGTTCTCGACCGCGGGATCGGCGCGGATGATGGTCATGAAATCCGACAGTTTCTTCTGCATCGCCTGGAACGAGATCGCCTGGTCGGCCTGGATCGAGCCGATCACGCGCCCGGTATCCTGCTCGGGGAAAAAGCCCTTGGGCACGATCACGTACAGGTAGACGTTCAGCGCGACGGTCGCCGCCAGGCTCAGCATGACCAGGCGCGGGTGGCGCAGCGCCCAGGCGAGGCTGGTGCGGTAGCGCGCGAGCAGGCGGTCGAACGCGCGCTCGCCGGCGAGGTACAAGCGCCCGCGGCGCGCGCCGTCGTTCGCCTTCAGCACGCGCGCGCACATCATCGGGGTGAGGGTAAGCGAGACCACGAGCGAAATGCCGATCGCGACCGAGAGCGTGACCGCGAACTCGCGGAACAGCCGGCCGACGATGCCGCCCATGAGCAGGATCGGGATAAACACCGCAACCAGCGACAGGCTCATCGACAGCACGGTGAAGCCGACCTCGCGCGCGCTGCGCAGCGCGGCCTCGAACGGCGCCACACCGCGCTCGATGTGGCGGGTGGCGTTTTCCAGCACCACGATCGCGTCGTCGACCACGAAGCCGGTGGCGACGGTGAGCGCCATCAGCGACAGGTTGTCCAGGCTGTAGCCGAACAGGTACATCGCGCCGAAGGTTCCCACCAGCGATACCGGCACCGCGACGGCCGGGATCAGCGTGGTGCGCGCGTTGCGCAGGAACGCGAACACGACCAGGATCACCAGGCCCATCGCGATCAGCAGCGTGAGCTCGACCTCGCGCAGCGAGGCGCTGATGGTCGAGGTGCGCTCCATGGCGACCTTGACGTTGATCGCGGCGGGGATCGACGCCTCGAGCTGCGGCAGCGCCTCGCGCACGAGCCGGGTCGTCTCGATGATGTTGGCGCCGGGCTGCTTGTACATGATCACCAGCACCGAGGGCTTGCCGTCGGAGAGCCCGGCGTTGCGCACGTCCTGCACCGAGTCGACCACGTCGGCGACATCCGACACGCGCACCGGCGCGCCGTTGCGCCAGGCGACCACCAGCGGGCGGTACTCAACCGCCCGGGTGGCCTGGTCGTCGGCGTAGATTTGCCACTGCCGGTCGCCCTGTTCGACCACGCCATTGGGCCGGTTGGCGTCGGCTGCCGCAAGCACCGCGCGTACCTGCGTCAGGCCGATGCCGTACTTGCTGAGCGCGTTCGGATTCAGCTCGACGCGCACCGCGGGCAGCGAGCTGCCGCCCACCGTCACCTGACCGATGCCGTTGAGCTGCGACAGCTTCTGCGCCAGGATGGTGGAGGCGGCATCGTACATCTGGCCGCGGTTCAGCGTGCCGGAGGTGAGCGCCAGGATCATGATCGGCGCGTCGGCCGGGTTTACCTTGCGGTAGGTCGGATTGCTCGGCAGCCCCGTCGGCAGCAGGCTGCGCGGGCGGCGTTGATCGCCGCCTGCACGTCGCGCGCGGCGCCGTTGATGTCGCGGTTAAGCCCGAACTGCAAGTTGATGCGCGCCGATCCGACCGTACTGGAGGAGGTCATCTCGGTCACGTCGGCGATTTGGCCGAGATGACGCTCAAGCGGGCTGGCGACGGTGGTGGCCACGTCCTCCGGGCTGGCGCCCGGCAGGGTCGCCCGTACCGAGATGGTCGGAAAGTCGACCTGCGGCAGCGGCGACACCGGCAGCTTGAAAAACGCTACAATTCCCGCCGCCGCAAGCCCGAAGGTGAGCAACGTCGTTGCGACCGGCCGGCGAATGAAGGGTGTTGATGGGCCCATAATTCAGTTCAATTCTCAGTTCAATTCATTCGCATGGCCGACGTCGCCCGGACGTCCGGCAAACCGCACCGCCAAACGATCGAACCAGAGATAGATCACCGGCGTGGTAAACAGGGTCAGGAGCTGACTGACCAAGAGTCCGCCGACGATCGAAATCCCGAGCGGATGCCGCAACTCGGAGCCCGCACCCGTCCCGATCATCAAGGGCAATGCGCCGAGAACCGCCGCCATGGTCGTCATCAGGATCGGCCGGAATCGCAACAGGCAAGCCTGGTAGATCGCTTCCCGCGGCCGCTTGCCCTCATTGCGCTCGGCGTCGAGCGCGAAGTCGATCATCATGATGGCGTTTTTCTTCACGATACCTATCAGGAGGATGATGCCGATGATGGCGACGATTGTCAGATCATCGCCGGCCACCATCAGCGCCAGCAGCGCGCCAATTCCCGCGGAAGGCAGCGTCGACAGGATGGTGAGCGGATGGATGAAGCTC
>DAHVFK010000375.1 GCA_027317055.1 Betaproteobacteria bacterium
CCGGATTCTCCCGGTCGAGCACCCGCATCATCGCCTCGAAATACAGACGGTCGCGCTCGGCGCGCGAATGGCGGTCGTTCTCCGGCGGCGCCTGCACCTGCGCCACCACCGCCTCCGGGAGCACTTCGAGCGGCTTGCCGGTGCCCAGCGCCAGCACCTGGGCGCGGCAGACGCGCTCGAGCTTGTACAGGCGCCGGTAGGCCTGCGCCACGCTGTCTCCGATCACCAGCACGCCGTGGTTCTTCATGAACAGCACGCGCTTGTCGCCGATGACGCCTGCCAGACGCTCGCCCTCGCCGATGAAGTCGGCGGTGCCGGTGTAGGTGTCGTCATAGGCGACGTGGCCGTGGTAGAACGCCGCCGTCTGGCTCGCGGGCAACAGGCGGTTGTCCTTGAGCATGTTGAGCGCGAGCGCCCAGGTCTGGTGGGTGTGCATGACCACGCGCGCACCGGTCAGGCGGTGAATGGGCGCGTGGATGCACTGCGCCGAAAGCTCGACCACGCCCTCGCCTTCGAGGGTCTGGCCCGATTCGTCGAACACGATCATGTCGCTCGCCTCGGCCTCCGACCAGTGCAGGCCGAACGGCAGGATCAGATAGCGGTCGTCGTACCCCGGCAGCGTCACCGTGAAATGGTTATCGATGCCCTCCTCGAGCTCGTCCAGCACCGCCAGGCGGTGAGCGGCGGCGAGATGGACCTTTGCCTCGCGCACGGGATCGATGGCGCGCGACGATGACAGCCGATGCACGGACATGGCGCAGCGCCTGCTCAGACTGGCGCGAGGATATGGATCACGCGGCTCGCGATCATATCCTTTACTTTCGCCGCGTAGGTCGCCATGTGCGGTGCGCCAGCGTGCGCTTTGAGCGCGTCCATGCTTTCCCACTTCTCCACCGCGATAAAGGTGTCTGGACCGTACTTGGTTTGCATCTGCGGTGCGGGATCCGCGTCGATCGCGGCGCCGTATTCGATGCACCCCTTCTCGGCCCGCACCGCGGGCACATTGGCGCGGAAATGTTTCAGGATGTCGTCCCGCTTTCCGGGCTTGGCGGTGATGACGGCGATAACGTGGATCATGCGTTTCCCCTTTTCTTGTAAGGTTTCATACACACTTCTTGTGTTTACCTATGCCTGGCTGCGGTTTAATCTGCGAGCCGACTGGCACATCCTGACCTGAAAGTGGATCTTACGCGATCGAAGCTTGGCGGAACGGTCCGCGCGCTGCTGGCGGCGGCGGTGTTCGCGCTCGCGGGCATGCCGCTCGCCGATACGCTGCACCAGCTCGAGCACCTGCGCGAGGACCGCCCGCCGGCCGAGCGGCCCAAGCAGGGTCAGGCGAAGCCGATCTGCGTGGTGTGCGCGGCGTTCAGCGCGGCCGGGCACGCGCTCACCTCCAAACTGCATTTCCCCCTCGCGTCGAACAACGTCGAGGCCACCGTCCCGGGACTCTCGTTCGGCTGGGTCCCGCGGTTCGTCCAGCCCTACCACCAAAGAGCGCCGCCCGCTTTCCTCGTCAGCGCATGAATCGATCTCCGGCCCGGCCGGGGAATCCGTTTTCGCACTTTCGAGGAGAAAGCAATGCAACGACCGGCATGGGCGCTGGTCGCGGCAGCGCTGGCGTGCATCACGCCCGCGGCCGCGCGCGCCGACGAGGCTGCGGATCTGGCGCAGATCCGACAGCAGATCCAGCAGATGAAGCAGGAGTACGAGACGCGCATCCGCGCGCTCGAGCAGCGCCTCTCGGACGCGGAGGCAAAGGCAGGCAAGGCCGAACAACAGGCGAGCGACGCGAAGCAGGACGCGACCCAGGCGCAGGCGAGCGCGCGCCAGGTCGCGCAGCAGCAGCGCGGCAACGCGTTCAACCCGCCGATCTCGATGATCCTGCAGGGGCGCTACGCGAACCTGTCGCAGGACCCGGCGACCTACCGCATCGGCGGCTTCATCCCGAGCGGCGGCCAGGTCGATCCGGGCAAGCGCGGCATGGGCCTGGCCGAATCCGAGGTGGTGTTCTCCGCCACCGCCGACCCCTATTTCAGCGGCACGCTGATCGCCTCGCTCGCCCCCGACGGCGGGATCGATGTCGAAAACGGCTACCTCGAGACGAACAGCCTGTCCGACGGCTGGACGCTGAAGGCCGGGCGCTTCTTCTCCAAAATCGGCTACCAGAACGAGCAGCATAGCCACGCCTGGGACTTCATCGACGCGCCGCTGCCCTACCGCGCCTTCGTCGGCGGCCAGCTCGCCGACGACGGCGTGCAGGCAAAGTGGGTCGCGCCGACCGATCTGCTGGTCGAGCTCGGCGCCGAAGCCGGCCGCGGGCGCAGCTTTCCGGGCAACGACCGCGACAAGAACGGAGCGGCGCTGGGAACGCTGTTCGGCCACGTGGGCGGCGACGTCGGCGTGAGCCAGAGCTGGCGCGCAGGACTTTCCTACCTGCGCACCTCTCCGGACGGGCGCGCCTACGACGACGGCGGGGTGACCGACGCCTTCACGGGCCGCAGCAGCCTGTGGCTCGCCGACGCGGTCTGGAAGTGGGCGCCGAACGGCAATCCCTACTACCGCAACTTCAAGCTGCAGGGCGAGTACTTCCGGCGCACGGAGAACGGTACGCTCACCTACGACACCGCGGGCGCGCCGCTGCCCGGCGCCTACGCCTCCAGCCAGTCGGGCTGGTACGGGCAAGCGGTTTACCAGTTCCTGCCGCGCTGGCGGGTCGGGCTGCGCTACGACCGGCTCGATCCGGGAAACACGAGCATCGGGCAGGTCGATGCGGGCCTGCTGCCCGCGTCGGACTTTCCGCTCCTCGCGCCCTACACGCCGACCCTGCAGACCGCGATGGTGGACTACTCGCCGAGCGAGTTCAGCCGCCTGCGGCTGCAGCTCGCGCGCGACAAGTCGCGCCCGGACGCGACCGACAACCAGATCTTCCTCCAATACATCCTCAGCCTCGGCACCCACGGGGCGCACACCTGGTAGGACACTCCCATGAAAACCCGAATCCTGTTGTTCCTCCTTGCGCTGCTGGCGGCGGGGCCCGCCGCGGCGGCGCTCAACGTGCTCGCCTGCGAGCCGGAATGGGGCGCGCTGACGCACGAGCTCGCCGGCGACCGCGCCCGGATTTACGAGGCGAGCACCGCGCTGCAGGACGTGCATCACATCCAGGCGCGCCCGAGCCTGATCGCGGCGGCGCGCCGCGCCGATCTCGCGGTCTGCACCGGCGCGGAGCTGGAAGTCGGCTGGCTGCCGGTGCTCGTGCGCGAGTCCGGCAACGACCGCATCCAGCCCAACGCGCCGGGCTACTTCGAAGCGGCGCGCTACGTGAACCTGATCGAGATCCCGACCCGGCTCGACCGGCGCGAGGGCGACGTTCATCCCGAGGGCAATCCGCACATCCAGACCGACCCGCGCAACATCGCCAAGGTCGCCCAGGCGCTCGCCGAACGGCTCGCACAGGTCGACCCGGCCAACGCGGCCGCGTACCAGACGAACTACCGGGCGTTCGACGCGCGCTGGCAGCAGGCGATCGCCAAATGGGAGCGCGAGGCCGCCCCGCTCAAGGGATTGAAGGTGGTAGTGCACCACCAGGCCTTCGACTACCTCTTTCGCTGGCTCGGCATCCAAACGGTGGGCTCGCTGGAGCCCTTGCCGGGCGTCGACCCCACGATCTCGCACATGACCGCGCTGCTCGAGGCGCAAAAGACCAACCCGGCGAAAATGGTGGTGCGCGCCTCGTTCAACGACCCGCGCGCTTCCGAATGGTTCGCCGGGCGCGCTCACATCGAGGCCGTGATGCTGCCGTTCTCGGTCGGCGGCGACGACGCGTCGAAGGACCTGTTCAGCTGGTACGACGACATGCTTGCGATCCTGCTCAAGGCGGCCGGCAAATGAGCTTCGCCGCCTTCGACGTCAGCCTCGTCTT
>DAHVFK010000376.1 GCA_027317055.1 Betaproteobacteria bacterium
AAGGTCCAGGTCGGACTGTTCAACCTGATGGAGGAGAAAGACGTCCAGATCAAAGGTTACAAAATCCGCCTGCCGGTAGACGTAGTGTTCGTGGCCAGCGCCAACCCCGAGGACTACACCTCGCGCGGCCGCATCATCACGCCGCTCAAGGATCGCTTCGATATCCAGATTCGCACGCACTATCCCAGGACCATCGCGCACGAAATCGCGATCATGGAACAGGAATGCACCTATCCGCTGCGCGCCGAGATGCCGCTTAGGGTGCCGCTGTTCATGAAGGAAATTCTGGCCCAGGTGACCTTCGAGGCGCGCGCCTCGAACGAGATCAACCAGGCCTCGGGCGTGTCGGTGCGCGTGACCATCAACAATTACGAGTCGGTCATCTCGAACGCCGAGAAGCGCGCGATCGTGATCGGCGACCACGAGATCGTGCCGCGGCTCTCCGACCTGCATTCGCTCTACGCCTCGACCGCCGGCAAAATCGAAATCGAGTACGTGGGCGAGGACAAGAAGGACGACGACCTGATCGAGCGGCTGATCAACCGCGCCGTGCTCAAGGTCTTCGATCGCTACGTCAAGCTCGAGGATCTGAAGCTGGTCATCGCCTACTTCGAGGACGGCTGGGGCGTCGAGGTCTCCGACACCGCGGCGCCGGCCGAGTATCTCGACGCATTGCGCGAGGTGCCCGGCCTGCGCGAGGCGATCGATCGGCTCGGCGTGTTCGAGACGCCGGGCCTGATGGCGACGGCGAGCGAGTTCATTTACGAGGGCCTGCACCTGCATCAGAAGCTCAACAAGGAGCGCCAGGGCGGCCGCTACGCCTATCACTCCTGACCGGCCGGGGCGCCGCCGCCGCCGGCGGGCCTCGCGGCGCGCGGTTACGCACGATGGTCAACACTCGCTACACGCAATGGGACGGCTCGCAGAAGCTCCAGCTCGACGCCGACAAGGTCTTCGAGAAGCTGGCCGAATTTCTCTCCTCGACCGACGACGTGCGCCAGGCGATGGACTGGATGATGCGCCAGGGCATGGACTTCGACGGGGTCAAGGTGGCCGGCCTCGAGGAGCTGCTCGAGCAGTTGCGCCAGGAGACCCGCCAGCGCTATCGCGACTTCAATCTCAAGAACGCGCTCTCCGAGGTTGAGCAGCGGCTCGACGAAATTTTAGGCCAGGAGCGCGAGACGCTGGCCGCGATGCGCGGCGAGAAGCCCGGCGTCGAGGACAAAGAGCGCCAGTTGCAGCGGATGCCGCGCAAGGTCTCGGAGGCGCTGCGCAAGCTCGAGAGCTACGAGTTCGAGAATCCCGCGGCCAAGGCCGAATTCGACAAGCTGCTGGCGGAGTACGAAAACATCCGCGACCTCGAGAACTTCCGCGATCGCTACAACCACATGTTCCATGGCCCCAAGAGCCTCGACTACCAGCCCGCGCTCGACCTGATGCGCGAGATGGAGCGGATGCGCCAGCTCGAGCAGGACCTGATGGCGGGGAACTTCGAGAGCATCTCGATGCAGGACATGAAAGACCTGCTCGGCCAGCAGGCGCAGCAGGACTTGCAGAATCTGCAGCAGGTGATGATGCTGCTCAGCCAGTCGGGCTACATGGTGCAGAAGGGCGACCATCAGCAACTCTCGCCCAAAGGCGTGCGGCGCATCGGGCAGCTCGCCCTGCGCGATATTTACCAGGGGCTGCTCAAGGATCGCCCCGGATCGCACATGACCGACCATCGCGGCATCACCGAGATGCGCCCCGATCAGACGCGGCCCTATACCTACGGCGACCCGCTCAACCTAAACCTGGTCGCGACGCTCAAGCATGCGCTGGCGCGCCAGCCGGGCGTGCCGCTGGCGCTCATGCCCGACGACTTCGAGATCTACGAGAACGACTACGGCAGCTCGTCGTCGACCGTGCTCTGCCTGGACATGTCATGGTCGATGAGCTGGGAGGGACGCTTCGCCGCGGCCAAGAAGGTCGCGATGGCGCTCGAGACGCTGATCCGATCGAAGTACCCGCGCGACTATTTTTCGATCGTCGGATTCTTCACGCGCGCAGTCGAGCTCAAGCTCAAGGATCTGCCCGAGGCGTCGTGGAATATGGGCGATCCGTTCACCAACCTGCAGGACGGTCTGCGCCTGGCGGCCGACCTGCTGGGCCGCCATCCCTCGCGCAACCAGCACATTATCGTGATCACCGACGGCCAGCCGACGGCCTACTTTCTCAACAAGCGGCTCTACTGCGAATGGCCGTTGTCGTTCGGCGGCATCAGCATGCGCGCGGCGCAGGAGACCCTCAAGGAGGTCGAGCGCGTCACCCGCAAGGGCATCACGATCAACACCTTCATGCTCGACGATTCACCGAGCCTGCGCGCCTTCGTCGAGAAGATGACGCAGATCAATCGTGGGCGCGCGCTCTATACCCGCCCGGCCCATCTCGGCGAATACATGCTGGTCGATTACCTGTCGAAAAAGCGCAAGAAGGTCTAGCGGCGGCGCGCGCCGCGACGGGTGTGCGACGGTCCGCACGGGCAACGCGCAGGCCCGCCGGGATCCGTCAGGGTGCGTCGTCCGAGGCGTCGTCGGGCGCGACCGACTCCTGGCCGGCGGTGGCCACGGGCTGCGAGTCTTCGGTGCGGTTCCACTGCGCCAGATGCCATCCCTCTTTGAAGGCGTCGACGCGCTGCGTGCTGGTGCCATGGCTGGTGCCGCGGCCAAATTCGTCGCCGGTCATGCTCCAGTAGGGGGCGAGGCCGGTAGCCGGCACACCGAGCTTGCGCATCGTGTAGCCGGCGAAGCGGTCGGCTTCGAGTTCCTTGGTCTGGTTCGACACCGCGGCGCGCGCCGGATCGAAATCGCCGTGATCCTCATGGCCGACTTCGTGCGCGAAGATTGCGTAGAGCATCGGCTCGACGACGTTGGCATCGCGCACATCAAGGCGCCCGCCAATCAGATCCACCACCTCCGCGCTATTGTAGAAGATGCAGCCGCCGGGCCGCGCATGCGGACCTTCGTGCGCGACGCTCTGATAGACGTGCACGTCCGATCCCCAGGCTTGATTGATCTGATTGACGATCGCCGCGACCTTCGCGGAGGGCGCCGTCGCCTCTTCGCCACAGGCGATCACGACGCCGGCGTCGGCGGTGGGCGCCGCGGCGGCCGCGTCCGCACTCGCATGATGGTGGCGGGCGGTGGGTGCCGTGGAAGCGCCGGCGCTGGGCGCGGTATGCGGCGGGACCACATCCCAATCGTCGTCGGCCAGCGCGCGCCCCGCGAGGGCCACGACGGCAATCGTAGCGAGCGCCAGGAGGACCATCACCAATCCGCATGGGCGGCTGATTCGCTCAATGAAATGCATGGTCCGCGCCCCCTCCGGCCCTCCGGTTCATCGACCCGCGGCTGGTCTTAGGCCATCGCAACGCCGCTCGAGAGTCAAGCCGCAATGCGCGCGTTTGGGCGCAATGATGCACGCTCGCCATTACGCCCCTCTCGCGCCTATGGGTCGCGCAGCCCGCTCGCGGCTATGTGATGAGTGACGGTGGGCGCGCCCTCGCCACGATGAAACTCGCGCGCGCGGTCGAGCAATTCCTGGTCGGCGAGGGTCGCGCGGCCGTGCTGGCGCAGATGCTCGATCCAGCTATCGACGACGAAGTACTCGCGGTAGCACTCAGGATCGGCGGCGTCGAAGAACAGACCCCAGAAGTTCGCGCCGTCGCGCCGGCGCAGGACGCGCATCGCGCTCATCACGCGGCGAAACTCGTGCACCCGCGCGGGGTCGATGCGGTACTCGATGGTGATCATGACCGGACCCGAATTGGGACCGACGCGCGCATCGACGACCGGCATCGGCAGCAGCGGCGACGGTGACAGCGAGGTCATCAGCCACGCCGCGCCGACGTTCTGCATCCAGGTGCCGA
>DAHVFK010000377.1 GCA_027317055.1 Betaproteobacteria bacterium
GCCGGGGCTGCGCACCGCCTACGTCACCCTCAGCAGCTCGGGCTGCCTGGCGGCACTGGACTGGCCCGGGCCGGGACTCGCGCTCAACTTCAGCCGCTAGCGGCGCTCGTTAAGGCAGGCCTAAGCTCGCGCAGCTAGGCTGCGTGCATCTGCCGTCCAGGAGGACTGTGACCATGCGTATCCGCAAGACTCTGATCGTGCTTGCGCTCGCCGCGCTGGTCCCCACTGCGGCTCTGGCGGGCGACACGATGTCGCAGGCGCAGCATGCGATCGAACGGGGCCAGTATTCCATCGCCATTGCTCAGCTCAAGCCGCTGGTCGCGCGCGGCGACGTGCGCGCCGAGGAAGCGCTCGGCGCGCTGTACGACGCGGGCCTGGGCGTGGCGCCCGATCCGGTGCGCGCAGCGAAGCTGTTCCGCGCGGCGGCGCGGCAGGGCAGCGGCGCGGCGCAGCTCAACCTGGCGAAGCTCTATCTCAAGGGCCGCGGCGTGCAGGCCGACCCGGTGCTCGCCTATGCCTGGGCCGACGCCGCCGCCGCGAGCGGTGAGCCGGGCGGCCAGGACATTCTCGACCGGCTGGCCAAGGAGATGCCGCGCGGGCAGCTCAGGCGCGCGCAGTCGCTGGCGCAGCGCTATGCCGAGCTCTACGTGGAGTCGTTCCGCTCCGGTTGACGGCTCCGGGCGCAGCGCGGTTAAAGTTGCGCCCATGAACCACAGCGCCCCGCTGGAAGCCGCGCGCGGCTGGGTCGACGCCGCGCGGCGCATCGTCGTGCTCGCGGGCGCCGGCATCTCGACCGATTCGGGCATTCCCGATTTCCGTGGCCCCAAGGGCGTGTGGACGAAGAATCCTGCGGCGGAGAAACTCTCGACGCTGCAGAACTATCTCGCCGACTCCGACGTGCGCCGCGCCGCCTGGCGCGGGCGGCTCGATTCGCCCGCCTGGAGCGCGCGCCCGAACGCGGGCCACCTCGCGCTCGCCGCGCTCGAGCGGCGCGGCAAGCTGCACGCGCTGGTCACGCAGAACATCGACGGCCTGCACCAGAGGGCGGGCAACTCGCCCGAGCGCGTGATCGAGGTGCACGGCACGATTCACTTCGTCACCTGCTGGGGCTGCGGCTGGCGCGGCCCGATGCAGCCGGTGCTCGAGCGCGTGCGTGCGGGGGAGGACGACCCGGCCTGCGAGGCCTGCGGCGGGATCCTCAAGAGCGCCACCATCTCGTTCGGCCAGCAGCTGGTGCCCGAGGTGATCGCACGCGCGATGCAGGCGGCGGAGGAAGCCGACCTGCTGCTCGCGGTCGGCTCGAGCCTGCAGGTCTACCCGGTCGCCGGCGCGGTGCCCGCGGCCAAGGCCGCGGGCGCGCGCGTGGTGATCATGAACGCGGAGCCAACGCCATTCGACGACATGGCGGACGCCGTCCTCAACGGTCCGCTGGGCGAGCTTCTGCCCCGGGTCTGCGCCGGGTCCAGCGAAACACCACCGGGCCCGCGAGCAGGATGAGGAACACGCGGAACAGGTTGTGGAAGGTGACGAAGGCCGGCTTGACGCCGAGCGCGAGCGCGACCAGCGACACGCCCGACATGCCGCCGGGCGAGAGCGCGAGGAACAGGGCGGGGAAGGCGATGCCGGTCAGCGGAGTGAGCGCCCAGGCGAACGCGAGCGACAGCGCAAGCATGTAGACGGTCGAAAGCAGCGCGATCAGCCCGCCGCGCAGCAGCTCGCGCAGGCCGATGCCGCTGAACTGGGCGCCGATGCCGCTGCCCAGCACCAGCTCGGCGAACAGCAGCGGCGCGGTCGGCAGCGGCGCGGGCGCGACGCCGGCCAGGCTCGCCGCGCCCATCGCGATCATCGGACCGAGCATCGACGCGGCGGGCAGGCGCGCCAGGCGGGCGAGCCACCAGCCGCCCGCGCCCAGCAGCGCCAACAGCGCGAGATCGCGCGCGCCGAGCGCGCCGAGCGGCACCCAGCGCGGCGGCGCGCCGCCGAGCGCGACGTGGTAGGCGGTCACCAGCGTGAAAACGACCAGCACCAGCCGGATCGAATGGGCGAGCACGATGTTGCGGGTCTGCCCGCCGAACGCGCCGCCGATGACGGTCATCGCCATGAAGCCGCCCGGCGCGGCGGAGAAGTAGGCCGTGACCGGGTCGAAGCCCGCGAAGCGGCGCAGGAACCAGTACAGCGTGGCGGTCACGACGATCACGTACAGCGCCACCGCGGCCAGCGTCAGCGGCCAGCGCGCGTAGGCGGAGGGATCCGTGGCGTGCAGAGTGGAACCGATCATCAGCCCCAGCACCGCGAGCACCGGATCGCGCAGCCAGCGCGGGGTGCGGATGCGCGCGCCGAGCATCGCGGCGAGGGCCGTGCCCGCGATCGAACCGAGCAGCCACGGCACGGGCAGGTGCGCGTAGCTGAAGACCAGGGCGCCCGCCGCCCCGGCCGCAAGCGCGGCGAGTGCCTGAACAATCATCGGTCAATATATTGTCAAGGCCCGGTGAGAAATCACGCGCCGCAACTGGCACTGCCGGCGCAAGTGGGCAATACTAGCGCCATGAACGACAAACCAGTGGTGCTGATCGTCGACGACGAGCCGGACGTGCTCAAAATCGTCGGCACCATGCTCAAACCGCGGTTTCAGGTCAAGACCGCGAGCGACGGCAGGCGCGCGATGCAGGCCGTACTGGACGATCCGCTGCCCGACATCGTCCTGCTCGACATCATGATGCCCAACATGAGCGGCATCGAGGTGTGCCGGTTCCTCAAGGCCGACGACAGGACGCGGCATATTCCCGTGATCTTCCTGACCGCCCTGGGCGAAGTCGGCGACGAGCAGCGCGGCTTCGAGGCCGGCGGCTCGGACTACATCGTCAAGCCGATCTCGATGCCGATCCTGCTCGCGCGCGTGAAGACCCATCTGGAACTCAAGGCGGCGGCGGATTTCCTCAAGGACAAGAACACCTTCCTCGAGCAGGAGATCGCGCGCCGCACCGCCGAGCTGCACGTGATCCAGGACCTTACGATCGTTGCGATGGCGTCGCTGGCCGAGACCCGGGACAACGAGACCGGCAATCATATCCGCCGCACCCAGAACTACGTGCGCGCGCTGGCAAGAAAGCTGCAGGCGCATCCGAAGTTCGCCTCGACGCTGGACGACGAGATGATCGAGATGCTGTTCAAGTCCGCGCCGCTGCACGACATCGGCAAAGTCGGCATTCCGGACGCGATCCTGCTCAAGCCCGGCAAGCTGACGCCCGAAGAGTTCGAAATCATGAAGACCCACACCACGCTCGGCCGCGACGCGATCCTTTCGGCCGAGAGGCTGATCAACGCGCCCAGCACCTTCCTGCATTTCGCGCGCGAGATCGCATACTCCCATCAGGAGAAGTGGGACGGCTCGGGCTACCCGGAGGGCCTGGCGGGAGAGGCGATCCCGGTCTCGGCCCGCCTCATGGCGCTCGCCGACGTGTACGACGCGCTGATCTCGCGCCGCGTCTACAAGCCTCCGTTCCCGCACGAGCAGGCGGTTGGCATCATCCGCGAGGGCCGCGGCAGCCACTTCGATCCCGACATGGTGGAAGCGTTCCTGGAAATCCAGGACGAGTTCCGCGCCATCGCCGAGCGCTACTCGGACAGCGAAGAGGAAGTCGCTGCCGCGGCGCGCGTCTAGCAAGGACGTTTGTTCGTCAGCGAATCAGCTCCAGCAAGAGCCTGTAAAAGCCGCGCAGGCGGGACGGATGCCAGGCGCGTCGTTTAAACTGCCCGCATGCGCGCATTTGACCACTTTCGCGCTGCAGGCCGGAGATGAGGCTCGCGGTTATCGGCGCCGGGCCGGCCGGATTGCTGCTCTCGCTGCTCGTCAAGCGGCGCTTTCCCGCCTGGTCGGTCGAAGTC
>DAHVFK010000378.1 GCA_027317055.1 Betaproteobacteria bacterium
GGCCGCGGTGAGCACCTTCGCCGCGCTCTCGGCGCTGGCGGGCTTCGGCTACGGCTTCTGGCCGCGGCGGGTGCCGCTTCGCTTCGCGCTCGCGCTGGTGGGCGCCTCGCTCGCGGCCAGCAGCCTGCTGATGAACAGCGTGCACACCGCGCCGACCGCCTATGGCGCGGCGGCGCTGTTCGGCCTGGGCATCGGCGGCCTGCTGACGATGCTCCCGGTGGCCTGGGCCGAGTACTTCGGGCGCGAGAGCTACGGCGCGATCCGCGGCGTCGCGCTCACGATCCAGGTCGCGGCGCAGGCCGCCGGCCCCGTGCTCTCGGGCGCGCTGCGCGACGCGACCGGCAGCTACGCCGTGTCGCTTTCCACCTTCAGCGTGCTCGCCTTCGGCGGCACGCTGGCGGCGCTGTTTTCGAAACACCCGAAACCGGGGTCGGACCACATTTAGAATCCCTGCCGTGGATACCCCGCGCCGCCGCCCTTCGCGCAACCTGGTCATCGTCGTGCTCGTGCTGGCGGCGGCGCTGGCGTTCGGCGCCTACGAGGTGCGCGAGCGCACCCTGTATCTGCACGAGGAGGACGCGCGCATCCGCGCCGACATGGTGACGGTGGCGAGCCGCGTTTCGGGCTGGATCGTGCGCCGCCCGGTCGAAGAAGGGCAGGCGGTCGAGCCCGGCACTGTGCTGGTCGCGCTCGACCAGCGCGACGCCACGCTGGCGCTGACCGAGCTGCAAGCGCAGCTCGACGCGGTGACCGCGGACAAGGCGCGCCTGGGCGCCGACGTCGACCTCGCGCGCGGGCAGACCAGCACCCGGCTGCAGTCGGCGCGCGCCGAGCTCGCCGCGGCCGGGGTCACGGTCTCCAGCCTCGAGCCGCAGCTCAAGCTCGCGCAGGATGAGCTCGCGCGCACCCGGCGCCTGTTCGAGCAGAAGATGGCCTCGCAGGCGGCGCGCGACCACTCCGAGGCGCAGCTGCAGAGGATCGAGCGCGAACACCGCATCGCGCGCGCCAACCTGCGCGGCGCCGAGGCCAGGGTGAGGCAGGCCGAGGCCGAGCGCGCGCGGCTGGAAGTGCTCGCCGCGCAGCGCGAGGTGCTCGAGCAGCGCGAAACCGAGCTGCGCGCGAAGCTCGCGCGCCAGCGGCTCGACCTCGAGGACCGCATCGTCAGGAGCCCGTCGCGCGGCGTGGTCGACCGCACTTTCGTCGAGCCGGGCGAGTACGTCACGCCTGGCCAGCGGCTGCTCTTGATGCACGACCCGGCGAGCGTCTGGGTCGAGGCCAACGTCAAGGAAACCCAATTGCGCCGCCTCGCGCCGGGGCAGATCGTCGAGGTGCACGTCGATGCGTTTCCCGACCACGATCTCGAGGGCCGCGTCGAGCGCATCGGACATTCCGCCACCAGCAGCTTCGCGCTGCTGCCCACGCCCAACCCGAGCGGCAACTTCACCAAGGTGACGCAGCGCGTGCCGGTGCGCATCTCGATCGCGCAGCGCGAGGGCAGGCTGCGCCCGGGCATGATGGTCGAGGTGCGCATTGCCACCGGCAAATGATGCCTCCCGCTGGCCGCTCGTGGTCGGCGGCCTGCTGGGCGCGATGTCGACCGTGCTCTCGGCCACCATGGTCAACGTCGCGGTGCCGAGCATCATGGGCGCCTTCGGCGTCGGCCAGGACCTGGCGCAGTGGGCCGCCACCGCCTTCCTCGCCACCATGGTCGCGAGCCAGCTGCTCAACACCTGGGCGGTGCAGGCCGTCGGCCAGAGAAACGCGTTCTGCCTCGCGCTGGTGATCTTCAGCGCCGGCGCGCTGATCGGTGCGGGCGCGCCCAACATCGAGACGCTCGTGTTCGGACGCATCCTGCAGGGCTTCGCCGCGGGGCTGGTGCAGCCGCTGGTGCTCACCGCGGTGGTCAACGCCTTCCCGCCCGAGCGGCGCGGCCTCGCGGTCGGCATCTACGGCATGGCGGTGACGCTCGCGCCGAGCTTCGGGCCCTGGATCGGCGGCCTCGCGATCGACGCCATGAGCTGGCGCGAGATGTTTCTCGTGCCGCTGCCGCTGGTGGCGGTCGCGTTCCTGCTCGGCATGCTCACCATGCCGAGCAAGCCGTTCACCTGGCGCCTGCCGGCGTTCGACTGGGCCGGCTACGCGCTGGTGTCGGCCGCGCTGCTCGGGCTGATGAGCGCGATCGGCAACGGCCAGCGCTGGGGCTGGTCCTCGGACGAGACGCTGCTTGCGTTCGCGCTCGGCGCGGGCGCGGCAATCGCGTTCGTCGCCACTCAGCGGCGCGCGGCACACCCGCTGCTCGACGTCTCCCTGTTCGGCGATCTGCGCTTCACTTCGGCGATGATGATCGCGTTCGCTTTCGGCGCCGGCAACTTCGCCACCAACTACGCGATTCCGGTGTTCACCCAGACCGTGCAGGGCTTCACCGCGACCGACGCCGGCGCGGTGCTGCTGCCCGCGGGCGCGCTGCTGGTGGTGCTGATCCCGCTCTCGGGCAGGTTGGCCGACAACGTCCCCGCGCACCTGCCGATCATCGCCGGCTGCCTGCTGTTCTCGCTCGCCGCCTGGCTGATGTCGGACGCCGACGTCAATACCGCGTTCTGGCAGCTCGCGGGGTTCGCGCTCATCAGCCGCCTCGCGCTCGGCCTGGTGATGCCGAACATGGGCAAGGTCGCGATGACCGCCGTGCCGGCGGACAAGCTCAGCCAGGCCGCCGGCACCTACAACTTCCTGCGCCAGCTCGGCGGCGCGTTCGGGGTCAACCTGACCGCGCTCACGCTCGAGCTCTCGACCGCGCGCCACGCCGAGCAGCTGAGCGCGACCCAGACCCCGGACAACGCGCAGAGCATGGAGCTGCTCGCGCGCGTGGGCGAGCTGATGCACCGCGCCGGCGTGCCCGACGCGGTGCTGCGCCCCGGCGCGCTCGACTACCTGGGCGAGGTGATCTACGCTCAGGCGCTCGGCCTCGGCTTCCAGGACGCTTTCTTCACCATCTGCTTCGCCTTCGTGCTCGCGCTCGTTCCCGCCTGGCTGCTCGGCCGCGCGGGGCGACCGCGGGCCGCGGCGAGAAGCCCGGCATGACAATCAGGAGTCCCGCATGAGAATCACCCGCTTCGAAGCCTTCATCCTGCGCGCGCCCGACACCGGGCGGCCGCACTGGGTCAGCAACTTCATCGTGCCGCGCGCGAACGAGATCCTGGTGCGCCTGTCGACCGACGAAGGCATCGAGGGCTTCGGCATCGCCACCAGCTACACCCCGATCGAGGCCGCGATCCACGCCTTGAAGAGCGGCATAGGCGAGCTGATCGTGGGCGCCGACCCGACCGCGCCCGAGCGCCTGTACCAGAAGCTGTTCGGCCTCACCTGGCAGCGCCTGGCGCACGAGAAGGGCTGGAGCCGCGAGGCGCTGATCCGCATCGCCGCGGCGACCGACATCGCGTGCTGGGACATCGTGGGCAAGGCCGCCAAGCTGCCGCTGTATCGCCTGTTCGGCGGCTTTCGGGACGCGGTGCCGTGCTACGTCACCTGCGCCTACTACCGCGACGGCAAGGACATGGCCGAGCTGAAGGACGAGATGCAGATGCTGAAAAGCCAGGGCCACCACGGCTTCAAGGCCAAGGCGGGCGGCCTGCCGCTGAAGGAGGACATCCCGCGCCTGGAGCTGGTGCGCGAGGTAATCGGCTGGGACAACGACCTGATGATCGACGTCAACCGCGGCTGGGACCTCGACACCGCGATCGAGGGCGCGCGCCTGATCGAGCCGCTCAAGCCGCGCTGGCTGGAAGAGCCGGTGCGCTGGGCCGACGACCGGCGCGAGCTGAAGCTGCTCTCGAGGCAAACGCAAATCCCGCTCTCGGCGGGCGAAAGCGAGCCCACCAGCTGGGGC
>DAHVFK010000379.1 GCA_027317055.1 Betaproteobacteria bacterium
CCTGATCCGCGACGAAGCCGACCGCGGCGTGCTGATGCTGTGCGACCCGCGCCTGTATTCGCGCCCCTACGGCCGGCTGGTGCGGGCCAGCCTGCCGCCGATGAAACAGACCCGCGAACTCGCCGAGGTCGAGGCATTCTTCGATAGAATCGACGCATGAGAGTCGTCATCACCGGTGGTGGAGGGTTTCTCGGCTCGCGCCTGGCGCGGGCGCTGCTCGCGCGCGGCAAGCTGACCGCGCCGGATGGAAGCGAGCGCCAGATCTCGCGCATCGCGCTGCTCGACGGCGCGTTCCCGGCGGCGATGCCGAGCGACCCGCGGCTCGAGATCGTGAGCGGCGACATCGCCGAGCGCGCCGTCGTCGAACGGGTGATTACGCCCGACACCGGCTCGGTGTTCCACCTGGCGGCGGTCGTCAGCGGCGGCGCGGAAGCGGATTTCGAGCTCGGCATGCGGGTGAACCTCGAAGGCACGCGGCTGCTGCTCGAGCGGCTGCGGCAGTGCGCGCGGCCGCCGCGCCTGGTGTTCGCGAGCTCGGTGGCGGCGTTCGGCGGCGAGCTGCCGCCGGTGCTGGACGACTCGACCACGCCGCTGCCGCAGACCTCCTACGGCACGCAGAAGGTCGTAAGCGAATACCTGATCTCCGACTATTCGCGCAAGGGCTTCCTGGACGGGCGCTCGCTGCGCTTGCCGACCATCGTCGTGCGCCCGGGCAAGCCGAACGCGGCGGCCTCGTCGTTCGCGAGCGGAATCCTGCGCGAGCCGCTAAACGGCGTCGCCTCGGAATGCCCGGTCGAGGCCGAAACCGGCGTCTGGCTGCTGTCGCCCAAGCGCGTGGTCGAGGCCTTCATGCACGCGCACGAGCTGCCCGCGGACGCCTGGGGAACGCGGCGCGCGCTGAACCTGCCCGGCATCACCGCGAGCGTCGCCGAAATGATCGATGCGATGGGGCGCGTTGCCGGCGCGGCGGTGGCGAAGCGGGTGGTGTGGAAGCCCGATGCGCGCACGCAGGCGATCGTGCGGACCTGGCCGGCGCGGTTCGAGACGCCGCGCGCGCTCGCGATGGGATTTCGCGCCGACCCGGACGTGGAAACGGTGATCCGCGACTACATCGCGGACGAGGGCATCAAGGTCGCCTAGGCGCTTGCGCCTATCAATTGCGCGCGCTCGCCTACCAGTTCGGGTCCCACAGCTTCCACCAGGGCGCTTCGCGCTTCACGCCTCCCGGCTTGAGGTACGGGCTGTTGGGGAAGTTGGTCTTCATCACGCGCGCCGCGCCGTCGCGCAGGTCGTCCAGGCCGAGCGCGTCGTAGGCCTTGATCATGATGGAGAGCGCCTCTTCGGTCGCCGGCGCGCGCGGGTATTCCTTCACCGCGTACTGCGCCCGGTTCGCCGCCGCGACGTACGCGCCGCGCCTCATGTACCAGCGCGCGACGTGCACCTCGTACGAGGCGAGCGAGTTGACGAGGTAACGCATGCGCTCGATTGCGTCCGGGGTGTATTTCGACTTCGGGAAGCGCGTCGCCAGCTCCTTGAAGGTGGCGAAAGCCTCGCGCGTGGCCTTGGGGTCGCGCTCGGACATGTCGGGATTCGACAGGCCGGAGAGCAGGCCGGTGTTCTCGTTGAAGTTGATCAGTCCCTTGAGGTAGTAGGCGTAGTCGACGTTCGGGTGGTTCGGGTAGAGCTTGATGAAGCGATCGGCCGCCGCGATTGCCGAGGCGCGCTCGCTGTCCTTCCAGTACGAGTAGGCGATTTCGATCTGCGCCTGTTGCGCATAGCGGCCGTAGGGGTAGCGCGCCTCGAGCTTCTCGAAGTATTTGATCGCCTGGGCCCAGTCCTTGGAGGCCATCGAGTCCTTGGCCTCGCCGTAGAGCCTCTGCGCCGACCAGGTCGCGGTTTCGTCGCGCTCGGTCGAGCCGGCGCAGGCGCCGAGCAGGAGCACGGCTGCGACCGCCAGGGGAGCAAGTAAACTTGAGCGCATGAAGCAGGAGCCCGCGTTGGAAACGGAAAATTATAGCCCGCTCGAGGCAAGGGTCCCGCGCTCGCTCGGAGGATTGAGATTGGATCAGGCCCTGGCGCGATTGTTCCCGCAGTATTCGCGCAACCGCCTGCAGGTCTGGCTCAAGGCGGGCCACATCCTGGTCGACGGGGCGGCGGGAACGGGCAAGCAGGCCGTGACCGGCGGCGAGCGCATCGTTGTTTGCCCGCCGCAGGCCCCCGCCGGCGCCTCGCCGCGGGCGCAGCGCATGCCGCTGTCGATCGTGCACGAAGACCGCGACCTGATCGTGATCGACAAGCCGGCCGGGCTGGTGGTCCACCCCGGCGCCGGGGTGCCGGACCGCACGCTGCTGAACGCGCTGCTCGCGCATGCCCCCGAGCTCGCCGTGGTTCCGCGCGCGGGCATCGTGCACCGCCTGGACAAGGACACCAGCGGCCTGCTGGTGGTGGCGAAGCACGTCTCCGCGCAGGCCAATCTCGTCAAGCAGCTGGCCGAGCGAAGCGTGCGCCGAGTGTACCTCGCGCTGGTGCACGGCGATCCGCCCGCCTCGGGAACGATCGACGCCCCGGTCGGGCGCGACGCGCGCGTTCGCACCAGGATGGCCGTATCGCAGCGCGGCAAGCAGGCGCGCACCGGCTACCGCGTGCTCGAGCGCTACGGCCGCGCCGCGCTGGTCGAATGCCGGCTGGAGACCGGCCGCACGCACCAGATCAGGGTGCACTTCCAGCACATCCACCACCCGCTGCTCGGCGATCCGGTCTACCGCCGCGGCGCGCGCCAGGCGCCGACATTCGCGCGTCAGGCGCTGCACGCCTACGAGCTGTCGCTGGCTCATCCGCGCAGCGGCCGGGCAGTGAGCTGGCGCGCGCCGCTGCCGCCGGACATGCAGCGCCTGATCGACGAATTGCGCGCCGGGCGATGATCGGCCTCATCCGACCGGACTGGCCGGCGGCCGCACGCGTATTGGTCACCACGCGCGAGGGTGGCGCGAGCAGCGGCACCTACGCGAGCCTGAACCTGGGCCTGCGCGGCGGCGACGACGAGGCCGCGGTGCGGGAAAACCGGCGCCGGCTCGAAGCCCTGCTGCCCTCGCCGCCGGTCTGGCTGCGCCAGGTCCACGGCACGCGCGTGGCCGACGCCGACGCCGTGCGCGCCGCCGGCGGGGAGCCCGAGGCCGACGCCGCCGTGGCGCGCCGGCCGGGCACGGTGTGCGCGGTACTGGCGGCCGACTGCATGCCGGTGCTGCTCGCCGACGAGGCCGCGACCGTGGTGGGCATCGCGCATGCCGGCTGGCGCGGCCTGTGCGCCGGCGTGCTCGAAGCGACGCTGGACGCGATGCGTGCCGAGCCCGGCGCCGTGATGGCCTGGCTCGGCCCCGCGATCGGGCCCCGGGTGTACGAAGTCGGCGACGAGGTACGCGCGGCCTTCGTCGCCCGCGATCCGGCCGCGCTCGCCGCGTTTCGCCCCGTGCGCCGCGGGCACTGGCTGCTCGATCTGTACGCGGTCGCGCGCCAGCGCCTAGCGGCGCGCGGCGTGACGCGTGTGTACGGAGGCGGGCTATGCACCTTTTCCGATCCGGCGCGCTTCTTTTCGTACCGGCGCGACGGCGCCACGGGGCGCATGGCGGCCCTGATTTGGCTCGCCGGCGGCGGCCGAGGAGGGATTTGACGCCGGTGTGTTGTGCGGCGCAAAATCGACCCCCCGATCCAGCCTGCCGCAACCCACTCCCGCGGCGACCTAGTTGCCGAGCGGCAAACAACATTTCCATTCCACGACGCCCTGACCTGAATGGCTGCGCAACCCAGTTCTCCCGAGGCGCTCCTGGCGGCGATTACACAGGCGGGCAACGAGATGACGCAGGGCTGGATGCGCCTGGT
>DAHVFK010000037.1 GCA_027317055.1 Betaproteobacteria bacterium
GATCAGGGCGGCAGGCTGCTCGTTGCCCGCTTTTCGGTCCGCGCCGGCGCGCGCGTTGCCTCGCCTGCGCTGCGTCTGCCCGAACCCGAGCCGTTGCCTGAGAAACATGCCGCGGAGCTTCATACCCAACTCTCGTTTCGCATGATGCGAGGCTTCCTCAACGGCCGCTCGTTCCAGATGACGCGCGTGGCCGGCGACGAGCATCTGCCCCTCGGCCGCCCCTCCGTCTGGACTTTCAGCAACGACGGCCCGGGCATGGCGATGCCGCATCCGATGCACGTGCACGGCGTGCGCTTTCGCATCATCGAGCGCCACGGCGGCGTCGCCGCGGACGACCTTCGCGAGGGTATCGTTTCGGCCGGCTTCAAGGACACCTTCATGGTGCTCCCGGGAGAAACGGTGCGCATCGTCCTGACCCCCGACGAGCCGGGCATGTTCATGTATCACTGCCACAACCTGGAGCACGAGGACGGCGGCATGATGCGCAACGTCCTCGTTGGCTGACGTACATCATGACCGGCCTCGCCAGCCTTGGATCTCTGACCGCGTTTGCTGCAGGGCTGATTTCTTTTCTTTCGCCATGCGTGCTGCCGCTGGTGCCGGCCTACCTGTCCTACGTCGCCGGCCAGTCGCTGCATAAGAACGTAAGCGATGCCCCGACCGACCCGCGCTCGCGCGCCTCGGCGGCGCTGCTGAGCGGCTGTTTCATCCTCGGCTTCTCCGCCGTTTTCATAGCCCTCGGCGCGAGCGCCTCGGTCCTGGGCAGAATCCTGCTGCAATACCGCTACGAAGCGGGCATCGCCGGCGGCGCGCTGGTCACGATATTCGGGCTGCTGATGCTGGTCGGCACGGGGCGGATTCCGTTCCTGCAGCGCGGGTTTCACTTTCATATCGAGGGAATCGCGGGGCGGCCGCTTTCGGCCTTCGCGCTCGGGCTTGCGTTCGCATTCGGCTGGAGCCCGTGCATCGGCCCGATCCTGGGCGCGATTCTCACCGTGGCGGCCGTCGCCGACTCGAGCCTCTCGGGCATCCAGCTTCTCGGCGCCTACTCGCTCGGTCTCGCGGTGCCGTTCTTCCTCTCGGCGCTGTTCCTGCACGAGATGACCGGGCGCTGGAAGCGGCTGCGCCTGGCGGGGCGCTCGCTGCAGACCTTCGCCGCGCTGGTGATGGTGGTCATGGGCGTCGCGATCATGAGCGGCGAGCTCACCACCTTCAGCTACTGGCTGCTCGAGACCTTTCCCGGGCTGGGCAAGATCGGGTAGCGGCGAGCGGGAAACCCATGAACCTGTACGAGCGCTGGCTCCTGCCGCGGCTGCTGGACCTCGCGATGCGCAACAAGGAGGCGACGCGCTACCGGTCGGAGCTGCTTCCCGCGGCGCGCGGTAAGGTGCTGGAGGTCGGCGCCGGTTCCGGGCTCAATCTGCCGTTCTACGATCGCCGCGTCGAACGGCTCTACGCGCTCGACCCGTCCGAGGCGCTGCTGAAGATGGCGCGCGCGAAGGCGCACGCGGTGTCGTTCCCGATCGAATTTCTTGCGGGTTCCGGCGAAGACATCCCGCTGCCGGACGGCGCGGTCGACACGACAGTCGTCACCTGGGCGCTGTGCACGATTCCCGATCCAGGCAAAGCGTTGCGCGAAATACGGCGGGTGCTCAAGCCGGGCGGGACGCTGCTGTTCGCGGAACACGGGCTTGCCCCCGATGCAGGCGTCCGGGTCTGGCAGCACAGGCTCAATCCCGCGTGGCGCCGCGTCGCCGGCGGATGTAATTTGAACCGGGACACCGAACAGCTGATCCGGGCGTCGGGTTTCGACGTCGTCAAACTCGATAAGGGTTACGCGAAGGCGCCGCGGCCGCTCGGCTATATGTACGTAGGTCACGCGCGTCCGCTCGCCCTGCAGTGAATCATTGGACGACGAATGAGGCATCGCCGCGCTTGCCAATCCCGACGTGGCGGCGCTGGCGCATCGCGTACGAAGCGCTGCTTCGCGACCGCGGCATCGTGCGGCCGGAGTCGTATCCGAAGCGATAGACACAGCCGGCAGCGAACGTGAATCGTCCTCACGGTCGCGTGATCTGCAATTCCCGGGCGGCCTTGCCCGGCCACGCCGCTTTGGCGCCGACGCGCAGCAACCGCAACCCATTGAACACCACGAGCAGGCTGGCGCCCAGGTCGGCGAACACCGCCATCCAGAGCGTCGCCATGCCGAGTATGGCGAGAGCCAGGAACACGGCCTTGATGCCCAATGCAAGCGCGATGTTCTGCTTCAGAATCGCGGCCGTGCGGCGGCTGAGGCGGATGAACTCGGGGATTTTGCGCAGGTCGTCGTCCATCAGCGCGACGTCCGCCGTTTCGATGGCGGTGTCGGTGCCCGCCGCGCCCATCGCGAAGCCGATGCTCGATTTCGCCAGCGCGGGCGCGTCGTTGATGCCGTCGCCGGCCATGCCGACGATGCCGTGCGCCGCGACCAGCGCCTCGATCGCCTTAAGCTTGTCTTCGGGCAGAAGATTGCCGCGCGCGTCGTCGATGCCGACGGCCCTCGCGATCGCGTCGGCCGTTTTCTGATTGTCGCCCGTCAGCATCACGGTGCGGATCCCTTCGGCGTGCAGCTCCGCGATCGCCTGCCGGCTCGATGCGCGCACCGTGTCCGCGACGCCGATCACCGCGAGCGGCGCGGCGTCGTCGCAGATCACCACCGCGGTCTTGCCTTCGGCTTCGAGCCTGGCGAGCGCCGTTTCGGCCTGCGCATCGCAAAGGCCGAGCTCCTCGGCAAGCCGGTGATTGCCGAGATGAAACAACCGCCCGCCGATGCGGCCCTTGACGCCGCGGCCGGCGATCGCGGCGAAATCGGCCACCTCGTGGGGTGAAGCAGTGCCGGGGCGGGACTTCCAGTACGCGCCGATGGCGCATGACACCGGGTGGTCGGAGCGCGCGGCGAGGCTCGCCGCAAGTCGCAGGCGCTCGTCCGGATCGCCCGACAGGACGACGACGTCCGTCAGCGCGGGCTTGCCCTGCGTCACGGTGCCGGTCTTGTCCAGCGCCAGCGCACGCAGCTTGCGTCCCTGCTCCAGAAACGCGCCGCCCTTGACCAGGATGCCGCGCCGTGCGGCGGCGGCCAGGCCGCTGACGACCGTGACCGGGGTCGAGATCACCAGCGCGCACGGACAGGCGATCACGAGCAGCACCAGCGCCTTGTAGATCCAGTCCAGCCACGGTAGTCCGAACAGAAGCGGCGGAGCGAGCGCGACCCCGAGCGCGAGCAGCACCACGAGCGGCGTATAGAACCTGGCGAAGCGGTCGACGAAGCGCTGCGTGGGCGCACGGCTGCCCTGGGCCTCCTCCACCGCCTTGACGATGCGCGCGAGGGTGGACTCGCCGGCGGCCGCGCGCACTCGGTACTCGAACGACCCGGCCCCGTTGACGGTTGCGGCGAACACCGGCTCGCCGGCGCGCTTTTCCACCGGCATGCTCTCGCCGGTGATGGGGGCCTGGTTCACCGTGGACTGGCCGCTCATGACCACGCCATCGAGCGCGATGCGCTCGCCCGGCTTCACCCGCACCAGGGCACCGACCGGCACGCGCCCGGCCTCGACCTCCGCCCAGGCGCCGTCGGGCTGGCGCACGGTGGCGCGCTCGGGCGACATCGCCATCAGGCCTCGGATCGCGTGGCGCGCGCGCTCGAGCGACAGCGCCTCGATCGTCTCGGCGAGCGAGAACAGAAAGATCACCATCGCCGCCTCCGGCCACTGGCCGATCGCCACGGCGCCCGTCACGGCGATCGCCATCAGGGCGTTGATGTTCAGATTGAGATGCCGGAGCGCGATCCAGCCCTTGCTGTAGGTCTCAAGCCCGCCCGATGCGATGGCAACGAGCGCGAGCGAAACCACCGCAGGCGAGGTGTCGCTGCCCCAGCGCCACGCCGCGGCCTCGGCCAGCGCCGCGCACGCGCCCGACAACGCGAGCAGGGCCCATCGCCGGCGCGGCACCGCCGGCCGCACGGCCCGCGCGCCGGCCGGGGCGTCCGCCGGCTCGACCGCGGCATGCATGTCGATCGCTTCGAGCGCGCGTAGAATCGCCGCGTCGTCGCCGAGCGAGTGGCGCACGGTGAGCTTGCGCTGCAGCAGATTGAAGTCGAGCGACGCGACTCCCGGCATTCCCCGCAGGCGGTCGCGGATCAGCGCCTCCTCGGTCGGGCAGTCCATGTTGTCGATGCGCAGCGCCACAAGCCGCGTCGCGGACGCGCCGCCGCCATTCATCTCGTCGGGTTTTTTCATGCCTCCATCCGGGTCGTTGGCAAGGGATACGCTTGCGCAGTACAAACCCTGTAGCTACTATAGAGTCAAGCGAGCGCAGCCAAGTACGACAAGGAGAAACGGCGTGCCAAGCATGAAAATCGGCGCCCTGGCCAGCACCACCGGCTGTCAGGTGCAAACCATCCGTTATTACGAACAGCAGGGCCTGCTGGCCGAGCCCGCGCGCACGGGCGCCAACTACCGGCTGTACGACGACGCGCACGTCGAGCGCCTGCGGTTCATCCGGCACTGCCGCTCGCTCGACATGTCTCTCGACGAGATCCGCGTCCTGCTCCGGTTCCGCGACGCGCCGGCCGAGAACTGCGCCCGGGTGAACGAGCTGCTCGACGAGCACGTCGGCCACGTGGCGCGTCGCATCGCCGAGCTCCAGGCATTGGAGCGGCAATTGAAGGAACTGCGCGGCCTTTGCTCCATTGCGCGTCCGGTCACGGACTGCGGCATCATGCGAGGCCTGACTGCCAAGGCCCGCCGCGGCGCGACGAATCTCGGCACTCACGGACGAAGCAGGCATTGACCGCCGGGGGGCGGGCGAGGGGTGCGGCGCCAAACAATCGCTCGATCTGAGGCTCGCCGGCGCGCATGATCTTGTGCCCTTCCGCTCGCGCAGCGGTCCTCTGCGCCCGGATCGAGCCGAAGGCCGCGCGGGGCGCCTGATGCGCCCGCGCCCGGCTCTGAGCCTGCTTGGCGCGCTGCTTCTGGTCTTCGCGCTCGCAATGAGCATGCCGCTGGTGGTGTCCGTCGCGCTGGACGACGGCACGGCCCACGCCTTCGCGGCTGCGATGCTGGCCGCCGGCGCGGCGGGCGTCGTGCTGCGTCTCCTCTGCGCGGGCCGCGAGCGGAGCCTGCAGGCGCGCGACGGCGTCCTGCTGATCGTACTCGGCTGGGGCGTGCTGCCGGCGTTCGGCGCGCTGCCGTTGCTCATCCACCTCCCGGGGCTCGGTGCGACCCGCGCCTACTTCGAGGCGATGTCCGGCCTGACGGCCACCGGCGCGACCGTACTTTCGGGACTCGATCGCCTGCCCGAGTCGATCAATTTGTGGCGCGGCGAGATGCAGTGGCTGGGCGGCATGGGCGTGATCGTGCTTGCGGTCGCGATACTTCCCTTGCTCGGGATCGGCGGCAGGCAATTGCTCAAGGCCGAAGTTCCCGGGACGATGAAGGACACCCAGCTCAGCCCCCGCATCGCCCAGACGGCGAAGGGACTCTGGGTGGTCTACCTTCTGCTCACGGCGCTTTGCGCGCTGGCCTACCGCTGGGCCGGCATGTCCTGGTTCGACGCGGCGGTGCACGCGTACTCGACCGTGAGCCTGGGAGGATTCTCCTCTCACGACGCGAGCTTCGCATACTGGAATTCTCCGCGCATCGAGGCAGTTGCGGTCGTTTTCATGCTGCTCGCGGGCGCCAACTTCGCGACGCACTTCGTCGCATTGCGGCGCTTCAGCGCGGCGCCGTACCGGGACGACCGGGAAATCCGTTCGTATCTCCTTCTGATCCTTGGGAGCGTTCTTCTCATCGGCGTTTTTCTCCTTGTACAGGGCACCTACGCGGATTTCGCGACCGCGTTCCGATTCGCCGCATTCAATGTCGTTTCGGTTGCGACCACCACCGGCTACGCGACCACCGACTACGCGAAATGGCCGGTTTTCGCGCCGTTGTGGATGCTGTTCATCGGTGCATTTGCCGCCTCCTCGGGCTCGACCGGAGGCGGCATCAAGATGATACGGGCGCAGCTCATGTGCCGCCAGGCCCTGCGCGAGCTGCACCGGGTGCTCCACCCCAACGCGACCAATCCGATCAAGCTGGCCGGCCGCGTCGTCGACAACGGCGTGATCCTGTCGGTGCTGGCGTATATGCTGGCCTACGGCGTTACGCTGGCGGCGGTTACGCTGCTTCTTGCCGCATCGGGCGCCGATCCGGTAACGGCGCTTTCGGCGGCTGCCGCCGCACTCAACAATCTGGGACCCGGCCTGGGCGCCGTCGGTCCCGCGGGCACCTACGCCGGGCTGCCGGATTTCCAGCTCTGGGTCCTGACCGCCGCCATGCTGCTGGGGCGGCTCGAGCTGCTCACCGTGTTCGTGATGTTGATCCCGGCGTTCTGGCGCGACTGAGCGGGCGCGGGCCGTGCCGGCTGCGCGCCGCGAGTGAACCTCGCGGCTCAGCCGCAGTCCAATGTGGCTTGGCGGCGCGAGAAAGGACCGGGCGGATCAGGTGCGCCGCTCTTCCGCGCCGCCGCTTGACATTCCAGTGACTGGAACGTCTAAATTTTCAGCCTGTCAATGAACGGGGCGAGGCGTCGAATGAGCGAAGCGATCGAAACAACCAAAACCGCCGAGATGTCGCTGCCCCGGATCGTGCTGGGTCTGCTGCGGCACTACCTCGGCGGGCGCCGCGGCCTGATCGTGCTGACCGTGGTCGTTCTGGGGACCGGGGCGTTCTTTAATTGGGGCTGGCTGGTGGCGGCCGGGATTGCTCCGCTGCTGATTGCGCTCGCGCCGTGCGCCGCCATGTGCGCGCTTGGGCTGTGCATGAGCAAGATGGGCGGCAAGTCGTGCTCCTCCGGTTCGACGCCGGGAGCGCAGAACGGCCCGGCCAAGGGCGCGGAGGCGATTCCGTCCGTCAAGGCCGGCGACGGGCAAGGCTAAGGGCGGGCGAGAGATGAATATCGGATCGGTCGCCGAGAAATCGGGCGTTTCGCCAAAGACGATCCGCTATTACGAAACGATCGGGCTCATCATGCCCGCGGACCGCCGCGCGAACGGGTATCGCAGCTATTCCGCCGTCGATATGCGTACGCTAAATTTCATCAGGCGGGCGCGCAGCCTGGGTTTTTCGGTCGACGAAGTGCGCGAGCTTCTCGTTCTCTGGCGCAGCAAGACGCGCACCAGCGTCGCGGTGAAGTCTCTGGCGACGCGGCATCTTCAACTGCTCGATTGCAAGCTCGAAGAGCTCGGGGCGATGCGCAGGTCGCTCGCGGGCCTGATTGAGCGCTGCCGGGGGGATGTAGGCCCCGAATGCGCGATTCTCGATGATCTAGAGGAAGGTGCGGCGGTTCACCCGAGACAACGGTTGCGCTTGAAGAGGCAGCCTGGCCCGAAAGGGCGTAGTGAGAACGTCTGAACGTCAAATCAACTACTGAGGGACTCGAACAATGAAAGCAAAATACTTGATTGGCGCCGCACTGAGCGCAGTCCTGCTGGGCGGCACCGCCCTGAGCGTTGCCGCGGAACAGGCGGAATCCGGCAAACCGGGGATGAGCATGCAGGGCGGAAACGGTGCGTCCATGGGGGGTGGCATGGGCGGAATGATGGGCGGCGGGATGGGCTCAGGGGGGAAGGAAGGCATGGGCGGCATGGGCGGAATGATGGGCATGATGAACATGATGGGTTCCTGCAACCGGATGATGCAGGGCGGCGCGATGGCCCACGCGATGCCTCAGCTTCCGCCCGGAAACGAGAAGCTGCAGCTCCAGATGCAAGCCGAGATCATGCAGAAAATGGGCGAGACCCTCGCCAAATACGCCGCCCGGATCAAGTAAGACATGCGGATCACGCAGTGACCGGGGCGCACCGGCGCTTGGCGAGCGCGTTGTCCGGTGCGGCGATAGCCGTGCTGGCCGCAGGTCTGACGACGGCGCACGCGGCCGCCCCGCGATCGGTACCCCAAGGCGCCGAGGTAACGGCTCTCGCCTTCGACGGCGCGTCCCGGACGCTGCTCAAGACCACGGCCGACGCCCTCTATCGGAGCGTTGATCAAGGCCGCGATTGGACGCGCCTGCCCTTGCCGGCCGCGGCTCGGCGCGGCCATATCGCCGCGGTAGCGGTTTCGGCGCGTGGCAAGGGGGTGCTGTATCTTGCGGGTCCCGGGATCGGCGTGCTGCGGAGCGACGACGGCGGCCAACACTGGAGCCCCCGCAATCAAGGATTGCCGGGCCGCGAGGTCGTCGCCCTTGCCGCGCACGCGGACCAGCCCGGCACGCTCTATGCCTACGTTTCGTCGCACGGAATCTATCGCAGCGAGAACGGCGGCGGGCATTGGCGCCTCATGGACCGGGGACCGCGGACCGACATCCTGCAATTGATTCATTCGAACATGCCAGGAAGCATGCAGACAGGCTGGTTTTTCGCGGCCACGGCAAAGGGCGTCAGCCGATCGATGGACTGCTTCTGCGGCTGGCGCGATGCCGGCGGGCTCGGCCGCGGCGTTCGCGCCGTCGCCTACGATCCGGGCCAGCCGCGGCGGGTGTACGCGGCGACCGGCGAGGGACTTTTCCTGAGTACGAATGGGGGCGAGCAGTGGGTGCGCGTGAACGCGCCGGCCGCGAAGGTTGTTGCGCTTGCCGTCACGCGCTCCGGCGCCCTGTATGCCGCAGCGCCCGACGGCGCCTTGTTCCGCAGCGTGGACCAGGCCAGGACCTGGGAAGCAGCCGGTGCGTAATGTCCGGACGTTCAGCGCGCTCGCACTGCTTGGCCTGGCGACCACGGCGCATGGCGGCGAATCCGTATCTGCGAATGCGCGGCATCTCGATACGGGACACCGCGTCTACCGGGCCCAATGCGGCGCCTGCCACGGCGCGCAAGGCGAGGGGGCGGCCCGCTGGGAGCGACCGGATGGCCAGGGCGAGCTTCCGCCGCCGCCGCACGATTCGCGCGGCCATACCTGGAAGCACGGCGACGGCATGCTGTACCGGATAGTAAGAGACGGCTGGCGCGATCCGTTCAACAAGACCGAGCGGCTCACGATGCCCGCGTTCGGGCCTACGCTGGCGCCGCGGGACATTCGCGCCGTGATCGACTACCTGAAGACACTGTGGACGCCCGCGCAGCGGCGGTTCCAGCGGGAGGAAAGTCGGCGCATGCCCTATCCACCCGAAGCGCGGTAATTCGCCCGTCGACAAAGCATCAAGTATCTACCGACTTCCATTTTTGAACCTCAAGGAGCAGGAAAAATGCGCTGGTTGAAGATCCCTTTCGTCGCCCTCGCTCTCGGCCTGCAGATGCCGGCATTCGCCGCGGGAACCCCGGTGACCCTGTACCGCAATCCGAGTTGCGGCTGCTGCAATGCCTACGCGGATTACCTCGGAGCGAACGGCTTCGACGTCAAGCTCGTAAACACGACCGACCTGTCGTCGATCGCGCAGAAGTACGCGGTCCCGGAAGCGCTCGAGGGCTGCCATACCGCAGTCATCGGCGGCTACGTCTTCGAGGGGCTTATCCCGGTCAAGTTTGTCAGGCAGGTACTGAACGAACGCCGGCCGATAAGAGGCCTGTCTCTGCCCGGGATGCCGAGCGGTGCGCCCGGCATGCCGGGGCCCAAGGCCGGGCCGCTTCGGATCTACTACCTCGACGCCGCGCCGACTCCCAGGGTGTTCGCCAGCTTTTAGGCGCGCCGTACATGCATGCATTGAGCAGGGTGTGGGCGGCCACACGCTGGGCAATCGCCGCGGTGATCGTTGGCCGGGGCGCTTGGCTGGTCATGGAGTTGATGCAGCGCATGCCGGGCGCGGGCGAGGCGCCGATGGAGGTGCCGTTCGCGTTTTGGTACGGCAACTGGCGCGCGGTGCTCATCACTTCGGGTGTTTTCATCGCGTTCCTTTTCGGCTTTGCCTTTCCCACGCGGCGCGCGGAGTGGCGTAATGCGGGCCTTTATTCCGCCTTCATCATTTCGCTTTTCACCGAGATGTACGGCCTTCCGCTTACGATCTACCTCCTGGCGCCCCTCCTCGGGCTGCCTGCCGGCTCCTTCGGGGTAATGGAAAGCCACCTCTGGGCCTACGCGCTGGACCGTTTGGGCGTGATGCCGATCAATATGGGCGTCTATGTCGTTATGCTGGTGAGCATGATCCTTGTCGCCTGCGGTGTCGGCCTGCTCGCGGTCGCTTGGGCCACGGTACACCGCGGGCGAGGCGGGCTGGTGATGTCCGGGATCTACCGCTTCCTGCGCCATCCGCAGTACCTGGGGCTGATTCTCATTGTCCTGGGCTTCAATATCCAGTGGCCTACCCTTCCAACGCTGCTGATGGCGCCGGTTCTGATCGCGATGTATCTTTCGCTGGCCCGGCGCGAGGATCGCGATCTGGCAAGCCGCTTTGGCGAGGAATTCCTGAGTTACGCGGCGCGCACGCCGGCGTTTTTACCGTGGCGGCGAAGCGCGCGGCCTATCACGCATAACGGAGCGCCGCAGCCGGCCGTACCGGACCGGCAACGGCCGTGAACAGGGAGTCAACGGAGATGGGATCATGACGAGAGTCGCTGTTTCGAAACTTGCGCCGGGGACCCATGCCTGGGCGCTCGCGGTCCTGTCCTGGGCAATCGCCGGCGCGCTGGTTCTGTTCGCTTCCGCGGCGAGCGCCCAGAGCGCGCAAGCGAGCGCTGCCGACCCGGCGCTGGTCGAACGGGTCAGAGCGGCGGTCATCAAGGATCTGCAGGAAAGCGGTGCGCTGGACCGCGCGGTGGATGCGGGCGTCACCCGCTACGTGGAGCGGCAGCGGGCCGAAGCCGCGGAACGCGAACGCAGTGAACAAAAAGCCAATGCGGGCGCGGTGCGGCCGTATGCGGCAGGCCGGGACCACGTGCGCGGCAATCCGCAGGCCGAGGTGACGCTGATCGAGTATTCTGATTTCGAATGTCCGTTCTGCAAGCGGTTCCATTCGACGCTGGACAAGGTGGTGAAGGACTCCGACGGCCACGTGAAGTGGGTGTATCGCCATTTCCCGATCGACGAGCTGCACTCCAAGGCGCGCAAGGAGGCGGCCGCGTCGGAGTGCGCGGCCGAGCTCGGAGGGAACGAGGCATTCTGGAAGTTCGTCGACCGTTTCTACGATCTCACGCCCTCGAACAACGGGACCGACCTCGAGACGGTGCTGCCGAAAATCGCCCGGGACATAGGGCTCGACCCGACCCGGTTCGCGTCGTGCGTTGCGAGCGGCAAATATGATCGCCGGGTCGAACAGGATTATCAGGACGCGGTGGCATCCGGCGGCCGCGGCACGCCGTGGAGCATCGTCGTCTCCAAGAGCGGCAAGACGTATCCGCTTTCGGGGGCGCAGTCCTACGCGACGGTCAAGCAGCTGATCGAGCTCGCGCGCCGGGATAAGTGAGCCGTGCGGCGGCATCTCGCCAACATGCGGACCGCGTTCGCGCTGGTGTTCGCGCGCTTCTCGTACCTTGCGCTCGCGACGGTGCTTGCGCTGGCGGCGTTTCTGCTCGCGGTGTGGTTTCCGAATTTCGGACTGATCGGCGAGGTATTCGGGTCCGGCGCATCGCTTGCGGACAAGATCCGGATCGCGCTCAGCCTGCTGGGTGCGATCGACTCGAACTTCAGCCTGTTTTCCGCGGCGTACACGATTGCGATCGCGATCCTGTTCGGCATCACCACGGCCATGATCGTGTACCTGTTCAGGCACAGGCGCGCCGCCTCGGCGGGCGGGAATATCGCCCTTGGGTCCGGCGCGCTGGCGAGCGGCGTGCTCGGCGTCGGCTGCGCCGCCTGCGGCTCGCTGATCTCGGGTGCGCTGTTCTCGGCGCTCGGCGCCACCGGCGCGCTCGCTGCCCTGCCGCTGCATGGCGGGGAATTTGGGCTCCTGAGCGTGGCGCTGCTGGTGCTTTCCCTCGCGCTCATCAGCCGGACCCTCGCGCAGCCGATCGCGTGCGAGCTGCCCGGAAGCCGGAGCGTGCGGTGGGAGTGACGACAGACTCGCCGGGGCGCCGGAAGAAGCGCAGGCGTCTGCTCTCGGTTGGCCTGGGTACGGCCGTTGGCGCGCTGGTCCTGGGCGCCTTGCGCTGGTATACCGCTGGCGGTTCGGGTTCGTCGCAGGGACGGCCCGCCGTTTCGGCCTACGAAGGGACTCGCCTGGACGGCGCCGCCCCCGGCTTTCGCCTGGTGGACCAGAGCGGGTCCGTCGTGTCGCTGTCTGATTTCCACGGCAAGGTCGTCGTGCTTACCTTGCTGGATCCGGACTGCACGGACGTCTGCCCGCTTTACGCTTATCAGTTCAAGCTCGCTTACCAGTCGCTCGGGGCGGACGCGGCAAATGTCGTGTTTCTCGCCATCAATGCGAACAACAAGAAGACTGCGGTCAAGGATGTGTCGGCCGCGACCAGGAAGTGGGGGGTAGCCAAAATCCCGTCATGGCATTTCTTGACCGGCAGCCCGGCCGAGCTCGAATCGGTGTGGGCCGCTTACAGCGTGCTTGGGTCGGGTCCGCCCAAGCCGGACAAACCCGGCGAGATGACGCATTCGCCCGCGATCTTCGTCATCGACTGGGCCGGCCAGCGGCGCTGGTTCTTCTCCACCGTCTTCGACGGCGCTCCATCTGCCAGCGCGCTTATCGTGAAGCACGTTAAAGCGATTCTGTCGGAACGGCGCCAGGGCTGATACGGACGGTTGCTGCTCCGGCGTACCGGTCTCAGCCCGGCCCGGTGCCCGTTTCCACCGGCAGGCCTCTCATGCGCCATTCCGGGTAGCCGTCTTCCAGGCGCCGGGCCTGTAGCCCCTTCTTTCGCAGCCGCGCCACGGCCTCGAACGCGAGAACGCAGTAGGGCCCGCGGCAGTAGGCCACGATCTCCTTGTTCTTCGGCAGCTTGTTAAGCCGGCCCTCGAGCTTCACCAGCGGGATGTTGATCGCGCCGGGCAGGTGCCCGGCCTCGTATTCCTCCACCGGGCGAACATCCAGCACCGTCACCAGCCCCTTGCGCGCACGTCCGAGCAGCTCGTTCGCCGCGATCGGCTCGAGCGCATCGCGCGTGGTGAGATAGGTGCCGACGAGCTTCTGCACTTCGGCGATACGGTGCTCCGCCACGCGCCGGACCGTGTCGAGCAGCGCGACGACATCGTCGCCCGAGAGCGCGTAGTACACCCGCAGGCCCTCCTTGCGGGCGGTTACGAGGCCCGACCGGCGCAGCTCCTGCAGGTGCTGCGAGGTGTTCGCGACGCTGAGCCCGCTCACTGCGGCAAGCTGCTCGACGCTGCGCGCCCCTTGCGCAAGGAACTCGAGAATTTCGAGCCGGTTGGCGTTGCCGAGTGCTTTTCCGACGCGCGCGATCTGCGCGAAGATGTCCTGCTTGAAGCCGCTTTTCGCCACCACGTGCCTCCGGTTCCGGCTATTCAATCATCTCGTTGAAATATTGGCGCCGTTGCATCTGAATTCTTCCAGCTGCGACGGTTGATCGCGTAGCCCTCCACGCGACCGCGGAAAGGTATCGCCAGCATTCCCGGCAGCCAGCTGCACCACTTCGGGTCCTGAAAGCTGCGAATGCCGATCACCATGCGCTCGTGCCCCGCCCTCGGCTGGTCGCGGTAGGTGCCGAAAATGCGGTCCCACCACGGCAGGTTGAAGCCGAAGTTGCTGTTGGTTTCGTCGTCCTCGATGGAGTGATGAACCCGATGCATGTCCGGCGTGACGAGCAGCCAGCGCAGCGCGCGATCGAGGCTTGCGGGAAGCCCAACGTTGCCATGGTTGAACATCGCGCTCGCGTTGAGCAGCACCTCGAACACCATGACCGCCAGGGCCGGGGCGCCGATGACGACGATCGCTGCGAACTTGATCAGCATCGACAGCGCGATCTCCAACGGATGGAAGCGTGCGCCGGTGGTCACGTCGAAATCCCGATCCGCGTGGTGCATCCGGTGCAGGCGCCACAGCGCGGGAATGGCGTGAAACATTACGTGTTGGAAGTAGATGGCGAGGTCGAGCGCCACGATGGATGCGAGGACCGCGACCCAGTAGGGCGCACCGAGGTTGTTGAGCAGGCCCCAACCCCTCTCCGATGCCAGGGCGGCCATCCCGGTCCCGGCGAGGGGGAAGGCGAGCCGTAACAGGACGGAGTTCAGCACCACGAGGCCGAGGTTGTTGGCCCAGCGCACGCGCTTGGATACGGCGAGCACGCGGCGCGGTGCCAGCACTTCCCACAGCGCCATCGCGCCGAGGATCGACAGGAACGCGCCGAGCCGGAGCGCCGGCTCGTGCGCCGTCATGAAGTGTGCAGTGATCACTTTCCTGCCCGTCGCACTGAGGGTTTCTAGTATTCAATAGACCTATTGAATAGTGAGCCGTGAGGTCCGACGTGTCAAGAGGTGCCGGCTTGACACAACGAGTACATTTCCATACTCTTGGAAACATGGAAACGAAGCAAGTGGTCGAAGCGCTCGCCGCGCTGGCGCAGGAAACGCGGCTGGCGGTGTTCCGCATGTTGGTCGAAGCCGGGCCCGCTGGGCTGCGGGCGGGCGAGATCAGTACCCGATTGAGGCTGCCCGCGGCCACGGCTTCGTTTCATCTCGCCCAACTCACCCGCGCCGGGCTGCTTGCCTCGCGCACGCAGGGGCGCTTCGTCATCTACTCGGCTGATTTCGAGCGCATGAATGTGCTGCTCGGCTTCCTCACCGACAACTGCTGCGGCGGCGAGTCCTGCGCGCCCGTGCCACAACCCGTGAAAACCATGAAAAGGAAAGCCTCATGAAACGCCTGCACGTGCATCTCGGAGTCGCCGACCTCGAGCAGAGCATCCGCTTTTACTCCGCGCTGTTCGCCGCCGAGCCGAGCGTGAACTTCGCCATCTCGACCCGTGGCAAAAAGGCTGGCCTCGACCACCTCGGCATCCAGGCCGAAGATGATGCCGAGCTCGAGCAGCTCGGTGCGCGGCTCGCGCAACCCGACATGGCGGTGATGCCGCAGAAGAACGCCTCGTGCTGCTACCCCAAGAGGGACAAGTACTGGACCCTCGACCCGCAGGGCATCGCCTGGGAGTCGTTCCATACCCTCGATGCGATCCCCGTGTT
>DAHVFK010000380.1 GCA_027317055.1 Betaproteobacteria bacterium
CCCGCTCCCGGCAGGAATGCGCAGCGTCGCGAATGCGCCGCCTGAGTGCAGGCGAATACGGTTCCGTGAAATCGATGTGTGTCACGGGCGCATCGGCACCCTCGAAAAAGGTCGATCCGCGCCTCCAGGTGTAATCGATTATCTGGTCTGGAAGCATCAATGTGCCGGGCTCCAGATCCTTGCGGATGCCGCCTACGGATGCCACCGCCACGACGCCGGCGACCCCTTCTTCCTTCAATGCCCACAGATTCGCTCGGTAATTGACTTCGTGCGGCGCAACCGTGTGCCCATAGCCGTGCCGCGCGAGAAAGACCACGTCGCGACCGCGAACACGCCCGAACGTCAGGGGACCCGACGGTTCGCCGTACGGCGTGCGCGCGACCTTGCGCAGCTTGATCTCGAGGTTGCCGAGCTGAGACAGCCCGCTGCCACCGATGATCGCCAGCATCAGACCTTCTTCATGGCGCGGATTTCCGGGAGATTGCGCCAGTATCCCTTTGCGTCCATCCCGCAGCCGAAAACGAAGCGGTCCGGAATTCTAAGACCAACGAAGTCTGCGGCGACCGGCTTGCCGCGGGCCAGCACCTTCTCCACCAGGACCGCGCTGAGCACCCTCGTCGCGCCCTGTTCGCGCAACCGATCGCGAATCGCGAGCAGCGTCGTTCCGCCATCGAGAATGTCGTCCAGCAGCAGCACGGTGCGGCCCTGCACCCCCGCAGGAGGCGCCACCCGCCACGCGAGCGCGCCGCCAGCAGTCTCGTTGCCGTAGCGCGAGGCGTGCACATAGTCCAGATCGAGTGGGAAATGCAGCAGCGGCAAGACCTGTCCCGCAAAAACCACGGCCCCCGCCATCACTACTAGCACCAGCGGATAGGCCTCCGAGAGCCTGCCATTGATCTCCCCGGCGACGCGACGGACCGCCGCCTGCACTTCGTCAGCGCTCGATATCCGGTCGGAGTTCTCGAGTAAGGACCAGGCCTGCGCAGGATCGCGCATTCTCAGTAAGTGAACGTCACCACGTCGTCGTCCATGGCCTGCGAGATCACGTATGCGCCGCCGACCGTTTCCTCGATCTCGGGAATCAGATCCTCGCCCCACAACTCCAGCGTCGGGGTGCAGACTTTGAACTTGACGCCGGCCTCGTGAGCGTCCTTCATGAAATCGTAAACGCTCTTGGGGGAGCCTTCCTTGACGTGCAGTTTTTCCGCCACGCCCTTGATCGCGAGTTCACCTGCGCGGCCCGTAAGGACAACCTCGACCTCATATTCCATGGCGGCAGCCACGGTCGCCTGAAAGAACGGCGCGCCGAGTTCGGCTGGATCTCGCGGGTCGGTGTTCACCATTACGATCATAAGCTTGTCGGCCATATGTCTCTCCTCACGCATGCATATTAGCGAATGCTAAACTGCTCGAGTATAGCCGAAGCGCTCGGCGTTACGTCGCGCGCGTGCGTAGATAGCGCGCGAATTCTGCCCCGATCTCCGGGTGCCGCAAGCCGAACTCCACGCTCGCCTTGAGGTAACCGAGTTTTGAGCCGCAGTCGTATCGCTTGCCCGGCATGTGCATCGCGAGGACCCGTTCTTCGCCGAGCAACGCCGAGATCCCGTCGGTCAACTGGATCTCACCCCCGCTGCCGGGTCTCGCCTGCGCGAGCAGATCGAAGATCCGCGGCGTGAGGACATAGCGCCCCACCACGGCAAGCGTCGAGGGCGCATCCGCGGGACGCGGTTTTTCCACGATCGCCCGGATCGGAGATAACTCCGCTTCGGGATCGTCGACGCTCACGATGCCGTAGCTTCCGGTCTGCTCCCGCGGCACTGGCAAAACGCCGATGACCGAGCAATTCTCCATCTCGAAACGGGCTGCCATCTGTGCAGTCGCGGGAGGGGTCGCATCCATCAGTTCGTCCGCCAGCAGCACCGCGAACGGCTCGTTGCCGACGATCGGCCTGGCGCACAGCACCGCGTGTCCTAGCCCGAGAGGCTCGGCCTGCCGGATGTAGATGCAGCGACAGTGGTCCGGGAGGACGGTTTGGACCATGTCGAGCAACTTCTGCTTGCCCTTGAGCTCGAGCTCGGTTTCCAGTTCATAGGCCTTATCGAAATGGTCTTCGATTGCGCGCTTGTTGCGCCCGGTAATGAAGATCAGGTCGGTAATGCCCGCCGCCGCCGCCTCCTCGACGGCGTACTGAATGAGCGGCTTGTCGACGATCGGGAGCATTTCCTTGGGGCTCGCCTTGGTGACAGGCAGGAATCGACTGCCCAGGCCCGCAACCGGGAAAACCGCCTTTCGAAGCTTTGGCTGCATATCGTTCATAGCCTCTTAAGCAGAACGAGAAACTCGTCCTCGTCCAGGATGGTCACACCGAGCGCCTGCGCCTTCTCGAGCTTACTACCGGCATCGCTTCCCGCGACGAGGTAATCGGTGTTCTTCGATACGGTGCCGGCGACTTTGTGCCCCTTTGCCTCAACACGGGCGCGTGCTTCGTCTCGCGCCATGTTCGGCAGAGTACCAGTCAGGACGAAAGTCTTCACCTCGTCAGGTGCTCTCGAAGGAATGCCCGCCCCTTCCTTCCAGCTTAGTCCCGCGTCGCGCAGCTTGCGGATCACCGCGCGGTTGTGCTTTTCGTCGAAGAACTGACGGATCGACTGCGCAACGACCGGACCGACGTCGGGTACCCGTTCGAGCGCCTCGGTGTCCGCTTCGAGCAGACGATCGAGGTTGCCGAAGTGGCGTGCCAGGTCACGCGCAGTGCTCTCGCCAACGTTGCGGATTCCAAGTGCGTAGATGAATCGCTCGAGCGTCGTGCGCTTCGATTTCTCCAACGCTTCGATCAAGTTCGCCGCCGACTTATCGCCCATTCGCTCCAGACAGGCCAATTGCTTGACCTTCAGCGAGTACACATCTGCCGCCGTCTCGACCAATGCCGAATCGACAAGCTGTTCGACGAGCCGCTCGCCGAGACCTTCGATGTCCATCGCACGCCGGCTGGCGAAGTGCCGCAGCGCTTGCTTGCGCTGGGCCGCGCAAAAAAGCCCTCCGGAGCAGCGCGCGATCGCCTCATCCTCCGCCTTGACCACTGCCGAGCCGCATACTGGACACTTCTTGGGCATGTGGAACGCATGCGTGCCGTGCGGTCGCTGCGCGGTCTGAACCGATACCACCTCCGGAATCACGTCACCCGCGCGCCGTACCACGACGGTATCGCCAACACGCACGTCCTTGCGCCGCAGCTCGTCCTCGTTGTGCAAGGTGGCGTTGGTCACCGTAACACCGCCTACCAGAACGGGCTCGAGACGGGCAACAGGCGTGAGCGCACCGGTGCGGCCGACCTGCACGTCGATCGCCACGACGCGCGTGACCTGCTCTTCAGCCGGGTACTTGTGCGCGAGCGCGTAGCGCGGCGCACGCGATACGAAACCCAGACTCTGCTGCCAGTCGAGGCGATTGACCTTGTAGACCACTCCGTCGATCGCATAAGGAAGGCGGCTGCGCCTGCGCCCCATCGCTTCGAAATAGCGGAGCACGCCGTCGACGCCCTTGACCACGTCGCGCTCCGCGCTCACCCGAAATCCGAACGACTCGAGCCGGTCCAACGTCTCGGCCTGGGTCTTCCAGCGGGCGTTCGCGGCGAACCCGACCCCGTATGCGAAGAAATTCAACGCGCGGCTTGCCGTGATACGCGAGTCGAGCTGCCGCAGGCTGCCCGCCGCCGCATTGCGCGGGTTGGCGAACTCCCTCGCGCCGGCGTCGCGCTGGCGCTGGTTGAGTCTCTCGAAATCGCTCAACATCATGAGCACTTCGCCCCGGACCTCGAGATCCCGAGTATCGGCCGCGACCGGCAGACGCGGCGGCAGAGTTCTCACGGTG
>DAHVFK010000381.1 GCA_027317055.1 Betaproteobacteria bacterium
AGCCCACACAGCCCAAGTCGAACAGACGCAACGCCAATGGCGCGAATGGCGGTTTCGCTGGGGCGATGACGACAAGCTCAAAATAGCTGAGGCTAAGGATGATATGCGGCAGGCTGGCGAACCCGACGTCTTCCTGCCCGCTCTGTTCTGTTCACCAACGATGGAGTTAGGCGTTGATATCTCGGCACTGAACGCGGTTTATCTGCGCAACGTGCCGCCGACCCCCGCCAATTATGCGCAGCGTTCAGGCCGTGCCGGTCGGTCCGGACAGGCTGCGCTCGTCATCACATATTGTGCAGCGCAAAGCCCGCATGATCAGTACTACTTTGAGAAACCAGAGCGGATGGTCAATGGATATGTTCGGCCGCCCGCAATTGAACTTGCCAACCGCGATCTCATTGAAGCTCATCTTCACGCCGTGTGGCTGGCCGAGACTGGCAAGGAATTGTCGGCCGACATCCCACATGTCCTAGATCTCGCAGATGGAGCTCTACCGGTACAGAAAGGTATCACGATGGCACTTAGCAATTCGGAAGTGTCGACGCGCGCCGTTAAGCGAATGGAGCGAATCCTCACAAGCATCAGCACCGAGCTGACGCCGCAAGCCGCGCCGTGGGCATTAGATCGGGAGGCCTTTGCGAGCGTTACGTCCTCAGACGCCATGGAGCGATTCTCGAAGGCTTTCGATCGCTGGCGTCAACTCTATCAGGGTGCGCGCGCTCAGCTCATTGAGGCAAATCGCAAATCTGAGACGCATGGCATATCGGCCGCAGACCGCAGGGAAGCCAAGGTTCAACAGGCTCAGGCCAACGAGCAACTGGCACTGTTGGAGCGTGGTAATACTAGTGGCGGATCAGATTTTTACACCTATCGCTATCTCGCAACGGAAGGTTTCCTTCCTGGTTACAACTTCCCGCGGCTTCCGCTGTACGCTTATGTTCCAGCAGTCGGCGCCGGAGGGCCTAAGGCGGCATACCTACAGCGTGCGCGCTTCCTTGCTATCGCGGAATTCGGACCTGGCAGCCTCATCTATCATGAGGGCAGAGCCTATAGAGTATACAAAGCGAAGTTGCCTGCCGGCGTACGGAGCGAGGAAGGGGGAAGACTCGCTACGTCGACAATATACGTGTGCGACGAATGCGGTGCCGGTCACGAGCAGGACGAGCCCGAACGTTGCCATGTTTGCGCCTCACCAATCGCGGGCATACACCCGATTCGCAATGTGATGCGGATCGACAACGTCGAAACGAAACCGGCGGAACGAATCACAGCAAACGACGAGGATCGCCAGCGTCGAGGATTCGAGATCCAGACGATCTTTGCTTGGCCTCGTCGCGATGGTCTGCTTGATGTTGCGTCCGCGATCGCGACCGACTCAGACGGTCCAATTCTACGGCTCGACTATGCCTCTGGCGCGACTATCAGCCGACTTAACAAGGGTCTTAGACGGCGTAGAGAAAAGAGCATCCTAGGCTTCGGCATCGATCCGGCGACTGGCCGCTGGGTTGGAGGTGAAATCCAAGAAGAAGGAACGCCCGCTCCTGACGAACCGATAAAGCAGCGCATTGTGCCAATCGTTCAGGACAACAAAAACGCCGCTCTAATCCGAGTATTCGGCGAACCTCTGGGTGAGAGCGCGATGGCGACCTCGCAACATGCTCTCGCACGCGGTCTCGACCTCGTTTTTCAGCTAGAGGAAGGAGAGACGCTCACGGAGCCAGTGCCGACCCGCGACAAGCGCCGAGCGATTCTCGCGTTTGAATCAACCGAAGGTGGCGCTGGCGTCCTTGGAAGACTGACGAGCGAACCGCAAGCGCTCGCACGGGTCGCGCGAGCGGCGCTCGAGCTCATGCACTACCAAGGTATCGACAATGCGATTGCAGCAAGTGACCCATCTCTGCTGACGACAGATCCGAAAGCCGATTGCGTAAAAGGCTGCTATCGCTGTCTGCTGTCCTATTACAATCAGCCCGACCAGGAATACATAGACAGGAACGATCCCAACGTGCTCCGAACCCTTCTGCGGCTGGCCCGGAGCAAAGTAGTTCCGAGGAAATCTTCACCAGAGGAAGAATCAACCGATCCCTGGCTCAATGCCTTCAAAAGTTGGGGCTTGCCAGCGCCTCATGGCGAGCCGTTAGTGCTTGACGGCACTTCGCTTCGTTTCGTCTGGCCCGAACACCGCGTCGCCGCAGACATCGGGCCATTCGCCGAACAGGTAAACGGTTGCGCCGACGCGTTAGGATATGCTGTCGTCGCGTTGCCCAAGGCGCCCAGCGACGCACCGCCCGCCGATCTCGCCGGATTGTTGGGAACCGCACCGTGAGCAGCGAGTTTGCGCCCGGTGATCTCGTCTTCGCGCGGGGCCGGGAGTGGGTGGCCCTGCCCTCCGCGGACAACGAAACACTCTGCCTCCGCCCGCTGTCCGGCACAGAGACCGACATTCAGGTTCTGCACCCTGCGTTGGAACGCGACCCGATACGGCCGGCTCGCTTCGGAATCCCGGATATTTCTCAAACAGCGACACAAGACGGGGCACGCCTCTTGGCGGAGGCGCTGCGCCTTTCTCTCCGGCGTGGAGCGGGGCCATTCCGCTCAGCAGCGCGTGTAGGCTTCGAGCCTCGGGCCTATCAGCTTGTTCCTCTGCTGATGGCGCTTCGGCTCCCGGTCGTTCGGCTACTCATCGCTGATGACGTGGGTATCGGCAAGACGATCGAGGCTGGGCTAGTTTTACGCGAGCTAATCGATCGGGGAGAAGTTGATCGCTTCTCGGTTCTTTGTCCGCCACATTTGGTGGAACAGTGGACCGACGAACTGCGAAGCAAATTCGATCTCGACACTGCCGCAGTCACAGCGTCCTCTGCGGCGCGCCTAGAGCGCGGGCTCCCTGCCTCACAGACACTGTTCGATGCTCATCCCTATACAGTGGTGAGTCTCGACTATATTAAGGCTGACAGGCGACGCGAGACTTTCGCGCGCGTTTGCCCCGGTTTCGTAATTGTCGATGAGGCACATGCTTGTGTCGGTACACATAAGGGTCGGCAACAGCGCTTCGAATTGCTGAAGCGTCTCGCGGCCGATGCGGAAAGGCATTTGTTGTTGCTCACCGCGACTCCTCACAGTGGTGATGAAGAAGCATTCGACCGTCTCTTGGGGCTAGTGGAAGAGAGATTCGGCGCCGCCACACTCGATGACGAGGCCTCTCGAGTTCGGCTTGCCCGCCACTTCGTTCAACGGCGCCGTATCGACATTACCGGCCGCGAATGGGGCGAGGACCGCGTTTTTCCTCGACACGAGAGCAAGGAGAGTCCCTATTCGTTGACCAAGGAGCACCGTGAGTTCCATGACGCCGTTCTCGACTATTGCCTCGGCGTGGTCAATGGCGTCGGTCCTGATCAGCGGCGACGCCGGCTTGCATTCTGGGGCACCTTGGCGCTCATGCGATGCGTTGGATCGTCGCCAGCTGCCGCCGCAAGCGCCTTACGGAATCGCCTCGGTGCTGCCCCCGATCGATTAGAAGAACAGATTTTCGATGACGACGCTGATGAGGCTGACGCTGTAGATGTAGAGCCGGCCCCTGGCCTCGACGGCGTTGGCCCACTCTCCGCTCTTGTTAAACATGCAGAACGTCTCATCAAAGCCGCAGATCCCAAACTAGAAATGATGGTGAAGGAACTGAAGCCTCTCATTCGGGAGGGCGCCAATTCGGTCATCTTCTGTCGCTTCATCGCGACCGCCGAACATGTCGCTGCAGGCCTCCGGAAAGCATTTCCCAAGCTACGCATCGAGGCGGTCACTGGGGCGTTCACCCCTGAAGAACGGCGCGCGCGCGTTGAGGATATGGGGCGGGCCGAACAACGCCTGCTGGT
>DAHVFK010000382.1 GCA_027317055.1 Betaproteobacteria bacterium
ACCGCGAAGTGGCCGTGCGGGTGCTCGATCATGTAGGTCCAGGCCGGGTTGCCCTCGGTCAGCTGGGGCCGGCTCGGCCAGCGCAGGCTGGCGAGCACCGGCTGCGGCACGGTCTTGATCTGGATCCGCCGGTTGACGTCGTCGCTGCGGAAGTCCTGCGGCTGCTCGGCCGGCTTGTCGACGCTCAGCACCGAGCCGAGTACCTTGTTCGGGCGGTAGGTGGCGAGGCCCTTGAGGCCCGATTTCCAGGCGTGGAAATACAGGTCCTGGAAGTCCTCGTAGCGGTAGTCCTCGGGCACGTTCACCGTCTTCGAGATGCTGGTGTCGACGAACGGCGCGACCGCGGCCACCATCTGCTCGTGCGCGTGCGCGCTGATCTCGAGCGCGGTGACGAAGTAGGGCGGCAGCTTTTCCATGTCGCCGCCGCGCGACTTGTAGCGCCGCCAGGCGTGGTCCTCGACCGGGAATTCCTTCATGCTGCCGTCGGGCATGCGCTTCTTGCGCGTATAGACCCAGGAGAACGGCGGCTCGATGCCGTTCGATGCGTTGTCGGCGAAGGCGAGGCTGATGGTGCCGGTCGGCGCGATCGACAGCAGGTGGCTGTTGCGGATGCCGTGCTTGCGGATCAGCGCCTTGATCTCCTCCGGCAGGCGCGCGGCGAAGCTGGTGCCCGACAGGTACAGGTCGGCGTTGAACAGCGGAAACGCGCCGCGCTCGCGCGCGAGCTCGGCCGAGGCGCGGTAGGCGCTGTCGCGCATCGCCTCGGCGATCTGTGCGCCCATGCGGCGCGCTTCGTCGCCGTCGTAGCGCAGGCGCAGCATGATCAGCGCGTCGCCCAGCCCGGTGAAGCCGAGCCCCACCCGGCGCTTGGCCATCGCCTCGGCGTGCTGCTGCTCGAGCGGCCAGGCGGTGACCTCGAGCACGTCGTCCAGCATGCGGGTCGAGACCTCCACCACCTTGGCGAAGCGCTCGTAGTCGAACGCGGCCCGGTCGCTGAAGGGCTCGCGCACGAAGCGGGTCAGGTCGATCGAGCCCAGGCAGCAGCAGCCGTAGGGCGGCAGCGGCTGCTCGGCGCAGGGGTTGGTGGCCTCGATCGTCTCGCAGTAGTTCAGGTTGTTGTCGCGGTTGATGCGGTCGAGGAACAGGATGCCCGGCTCGGCGTGGTCGTAGGTCGAGCGCATGATCTGCTCCCACAGCTGGCGCGCCGGGACCTTGCGGTAGACCCACAGGCCGTCGTCGCGCTGGTAGCCGCCGTTCTCGGGCCAGGGCTTGGACTTGTGCACCAGCTCGACGTCCTGGTCCTTCTCCACCGCGAGCATGAACTCGTCGGTCACCCCGACCGAGATGTTGAAGTTGGTCAGCTCGCCCTGGTCCTTGGCATGGATGAAGTCCTCGACGTCGGGATGGTCGCAGCGCAGCACCCCCATTTGCGCCCCGCGGCGCGCGCCGGCCGACTCCACGGTTTCGCACGAGCGGTCGAACACGCGCATATAGGAAACCGGGCCGCTGGCGCGCGAATGGGTGCCTTTCACCTCGGCGCCCTTGGGGCGGATCGACGAGAAGTCGTAGCCCACGCCGCCGCCGCGGCGCATCGTTTCGGCCGCCTCCTGCAGCGCGGTGTAGATGCCGGGCTTGCCGTCGACGATCTCGGAGATCGAGTCCCCGACCGGCTGCACGAAGCAGTTGATCAGCGTGGCCTGCATCGCGATCCCGGCCGCGGAATTGATCCGCCCAGCCGGAATGAAGCCGTCCTCGAGCGCACGCATGAAGCGGCGCTCCCAGTGCGCGCGCTTGTCCTCCGGCTCGGCCTGGGCCAGCGCGCGCGCCACGCGGCGGCGCACCTCCTCGATCGTCGTCTCCTTGCCCTTGGCGTACTTCTCGATCAGCGCGTCGCGCGAGATCTCCTGCGCCACAAGCTCCGCGGCGGCGATCGACTGGGTGCCGGTTTGGTCGGTGTTCATTCTTGTTCTCTCCCGGTTCTAGGTTTTTGGGTGGCGCACAGAATAACCGTCTGCGCGCCTGTGTTGGGGATCATTTCCAGCATTTGGTAATCAGGATCAAATGTTCCGCCTAGTGCATTGAAAACACAACCTGTTCGATAGTACGGGTTCAGTTCCTACTAGATATAGTGGGTGCGCCGCGGGTATCCAAAACGGGTGCCAGCGGGCATCCGGTTGACTCAGCGGTCGATTCCTTCGCCGATCCGGACCTGCGGCCGGCGCGCGGCGCGGCTACCGCTCGTACTGTATGTGCATACAGTACGCCGCCGCCACGTGCGCCGCAAGCCCAGCCGGGCCCGGGACGCCCGCAAGGTAGAATTTGGCCATATATGTCAAAGGCCTTTGTGAAGGAAGGAAGCGACGCGCCGGAACAGGACGCGAGCGCCGAGCCGGCGACACTGCCCGCCGGCGCGAAGAATTACATCTCGCGCACCGGGTACGCGCGGCTGGACACCGAGCGCCGTCAGCTGGTGCAGGGGGAGCGGCCGGAGGTGGTCCGGGTGGTGTCGTGGGCGGCGTCGAACGGCGACCGCTCCGAGAACGGCGACTATATCTACGGCAAGCGCAGGCTGCGCGAGATCGATCGCCGCGTGCGCTACCTGATCAAGCGGCTCGAGAACGCCGAAATCGTCGATTGCGCCGGGCGCGACACGGACCAGGTGTTCTTCGGCGCCACGGTAACGCTGCGCTCGGGGGCCGGCGAGCGGACCGTCACCATCGTCGGGGTCGACGAGGTCGACCCGGCGCACGGCCGGGTATCGTGGATTTCGCCGATCGCGCGCGCGCTGCTCAAGGCGCGGGCCGGCGACGTGGTCACGCTCGCGACCCCCGCGGGCCCCGAAACGCTCGAAATCATGGACGTGAAGTACAACGAGATCGACTAACCGGAGAAGCGCAATGGGAATGCTGAAGGAGTTGAGGGCGTTCGCGGTCAAGGGCAACGTGGTCGACCTCGCGGTGGCGGTCATCATCGGCGCCGCGTTCGGCAAGCTCATCTCCTCGTTCGTGGGCGACGTCGTGATGCCGCCACTCGGGCTGCTGATCGGCGGGGTCAACTTCACCGACCTGGCAGTGACGCTCAAGCCGGCCAGCGGCGCGGCGCCTGCCGTGGTCTGGGCCTACGGCAAGTTCCTGCAGGCAGTGTTCGACTTCGCCCTCATCGCGTTCGTCATCTTCCTGGCGGTGCAAGGCATCAACCGCCTCAAGCGCGAGCAGCAGCCTGCGCCCGCGGCGCCGCCGAGGCAGGAGGTCCTGCTGGAGGAGATCCGCGACCTGCTCAAGCGCAAGTAGCCCGCGGGGTACTTGCAGCCCGCGCGCGGGCTACTTGAAATCGCCCGCGCTCATCAGCGACAGGCGGGCCGGGTCGAGGTGGCGCCGCAGCGCGGCGTTGACCTCCTTGGGGCCCAGCGCGGCGATCCGTTGCTCGAGCCGGGCGTCCCAGGCGAAGCTGCGCTGCCTGTAAAGGTGGTCCGTCAGCCGTTCGGCGAGCGCGCGGTCACTGCGCCGCGCGAGGCGCCTTGCCTCGATCAGCGCCTTGGCGCCGTTCTTCACCTCGGCCGCGCGGAAGCCGTCGCGAACCGCGCGCGCCAGCTCCTCGCGCACCGCGCGCTCGACGCGCGTCTTGTTGCCCGGCGCGAAAATCGCGTGGACCCTGAAGGCGGCGACCGGGTAGAACGCCCCCGCGCCGAAGGTCGTGTACACGCTGTAGGACAGGCCTTCGGTCTCGCGCACGCGATGCGGGATGCGCGCCGAGAGCGATCCGCCCAGCAGGTAGTTCGCCAGCACCAACGCCGGGTAGTCGGGGTCATCGTCCCGCAGCGGGATGTTCAGGCC
>DAHVFK010000383.1 GCA_027317055.1 Betaproteobacteria bacterium
GGCTACGAGCGCGACGATGGGCTGTTCGACATCGAGGCGAGCATCGTCGACCAGAAGACCTACGCGGTCGAGGAGCCCTATCGCGGCCGACGCGAGGCGGGCATGCACGTGCACGACATGCGGCTGCGGCTCAGGCTCGACCGCGAGATGACGGTGCGCGCGATCGAAGTGGCGACCAACGAGGCGCCCTACGATCCGTGCTTCACCGTCGCGCCGGCGTTCAAGCGCCTGGTCGGTGCCAAAGTCGGCGGCGGCTGGCGGCGCGCGGTGCAGGACGCGGTCGGCGGCACCAAGGGCTGCACCCACCTGAAGGAGCTGCTGATGCCGGCGGCGACGGTGGCCTTCCAGTCCATGGGCAGCTGGCCCAAGGCGGGCAAGGTCGCGCCCGAGGCCGCGCCCGACACCGGCAAGACGAAACCCTACTTCATCGACGGCTGCAAGGCCTGGGCCGCCGACGGGCCGGTGGTCGAGCGGCTGTTCCCGCTCCATTTCAGGAAGAAGACCGGCTAAGAAGAATCGAGATCGGAGTCTACTTCGACTGTCGCCGCGCGGCGTCACCCGTGCAGGTGCGCTCCTTGCGCGCGGTGTACATTGCGCCATGCTTTTCTGGCAGTGGATTCCCGCCGCGTGCATCGCCTTGGCATTCGTCGCCACCCTGGCGGTGCTCGGCGTATGGCGCCGGCGCGCGGCGCGGGCGGTCGCGCGTAATCCCCTCGCGCACGCGCTGCTGCGCGGCCCCGGCGAATCGCTGCGCGCGCGCATGGCCGCGGCGACGCTCGATGCGGCGGAGTACGCCGCGCTCGCGCTGTTCGCGCTTCCGCTCGCGGCCGCGCTGCTCGCGGCGCAGTGGGCGGGCGAGGGCGGGCTGCCCGAGCGCGATGCGCTCGTCGTGCTCGCCGCAGCGGGCGCGCTGCTGCAGGCCTGGCTCGCGTGGCGGCTGTGGCGCGCGCTCGGCCGCGCGCGGGCGCTCGCGCTCGGCTACGAGGCCGAGGTCGCCGCCGGGCAGGAGCTCGAGCGGCTCGCGCTGTTGGGCTACCGCGTGTTTCACGACATGCCGGTGGCGGAGCGCGGCTTCAGCGTCGATCACGTGGTAGTCGGCCCCGCGGGTGTGTTCGCGGTCGAGACCGAGGGCCGCGCGGCGCGCCGCGCGCGCGGCGACGGCAGCGAGTGGGAGGTGGCTTACGACGGTCAGAGCCTGCGCTTTCCCGGCTGGCGCGAGACCCGCCCGCTCGAGCAGGCGGTCACGCGCGCCGACTGGGTGCGCAGCTGGCTCTCGACCACGGTGGGCGAGACTGTCCCGGTGCAGCCGCTGCTGGTGCTGCCGGGATGGAGCGTGAAGCGCACCGCGGTCTCGGGAATCCCGGTGCTCGCGGCGCGCCGCATCGAGCACTTCTTTCGCAAGCTCGCCCGCGAGCCGATGATGAGCGAGGCGATGATCGAGCGCCTCGCCGCGCAGCTCGACCTGCGCTGCCGCAACGCGGCCTAGAGAAAATCGGGGTCAGACCACGTTTTTCGAAGAAAAACGTGGTCTGACCCCGATTGTCACTTCGCGTCGGCGAGGACGAAGTCGGCGCCCTTCTCGGCGATCATGACGGTGGCGGCGTAGGTGTTGCCCGAGACGATCGAGGGCATCGCCGAAGCGTCGACCACGCGCAGCGCATCGAGGCCCTTGACGCGCAGGCGCGCATCGAGCGGCTGGTGGTCCCAGATGCCCATCGGGCAGCTGCCGACCGGGTGGTAGAGGGTCGAGCCGCTGCCGCGCACGAACTCGACCAGCTGCTGCGGGCTGAGGATCTGCGAGCCGGGCCAGGACTCGTGCGCGACGTAGCGCGCGAGCGGCTCGGTGGCGAAGGCCAGGCGCACGATGCGCACGCCCTTGACCAACGCCGCGAGGTCACGCTCGTCGGCGAGGAAGTTGGGCTGGATCTCGGGCGATGCGGTGGGATCGGGCAGTGCGAGGCGCACGTAGCCGCGGCTGTGCGGGCGCAGCTGCGTCACGCCGCAGGTCATGCCGGGCGCGCGCTCGAGCGTTGCCTGGCCCATGCGGCCGCCTTCGTAGCTCGCGGGCGCGAACAGCAGCTGCAAGTCGGGGCGCGGCGAATCCTCGTTGGCCGGCACGAAGCCGTAGGCGTGCGCCACCGGTGAGCCGAGCAGACCGCGCCGCGCGAACAGGTACTTGAGCGCTTCGATCGCGCTGCGCGCGCCGTGCGCGCGCTCGTTCAGGGACTTCGCCCCGCGCACCCGCACGGCGATGCGCAGCGCGTAGTGATCCGCCAGGCCCTGGCCGACCGCGGGCAGTGCGTGCTCCACCTCGATGCCGAGCGACTGCAGGTGCGTCGGGTCGCCCACGCCCGAGAGTTGCAGCAGCTGCGGCGAGTTGATCGCGCCGGCGGCGAGGATCACCTCGCGCGCGGCGCGCACCACGCGCCGCTTGCCGCGCCAGTGGTAAGCCACGCCCGCGGCGCGCCTGCCCTCGAAGATGACGCGCGCCGCATGCGCGCGCTTGCGCAAAACGAGGTTCGGGCGCTTGAGCGCGGGGCGCAGGTAGGCGTCGGCCGCGCTCCAGCGCCGGCCCTCTCGGATCAGGGTCTGGTAGTAGCCCGCGCCTTCCTGTGTGCCCGAGTTGTAGTCCGGGTTGCGCGCCACGCCGAGCTTGCCGAGCGTGTCGATGAAGGCCTCGCACAATGGGTGGTGCAGGCGCGGCTCGCCCGCCTGCAGCTGCGCGCCGGCGCGGCGGAAGTAGGGCAGCACGTCCTGCCAGCCCCAGCCGGTCGCGCCCGCGGTGACCCAGTCCTCGTAGTCCTCGGCCTGGCCGCAGACGTACAGGTGGCCGTTGATCGAGCTCGAGCCGCCAAGCACGCGCCCGCGCGGGCAGGCGATGACGCGGTTGCCCGTGCCCGCCGCGGGCTGGTTGAGGTAGCGCCAGCCGAGCGACGGGTCGGCGAGGGTGCGGCTGAACCCGGCCGGGATCCGGATCCAGAGTCGGCGGTCGCTGCCGCCGGCCTCGAGCAGCAGCACGCGGTGGCGGCCGGACGCGCTCAGCCGGTTGGCGAGCACGCAGCCGGCCGCGCCCGCGCCGACGACGACGTAATCCCAGGTCTCGCCGGCCGCCTTGTTCACCGTGCGCGTCAGAAGGAGCGGTCGTCCCCCGGCTTCATCACGATCAGCTTGCCGGCGATCTTGCGTTTGTCGAGCGCAGCCTTGAACTCCTCGGGTGTCCCCGCCAGCAGAGGGAAGGTGCCGAAGTGCATCGGGATCACGTGCGTCGGGTTGACCCACTGGGTGGCGAGCGCGGCCCCTTTCGGATCCATGGTGAAGTAGCCGCCGATGCAGGCCAGCATCACGTCGATGTGGTGGAACGTCGGGATCAGCTTCATGTCCTCGATGACGGCGGTGTCGCCGGTGTGGTAAATGGTCGGCCCGCCCTTGATCATGATCACGTAGCCCACCGGGTTGCCGCTCGCGAGCGCGGCCGGCTGGCCGGGTTCGGCCTTATACAGCGGCGGGACCAGTTCCGAGCCATGGACCGCGTTGACGATCATCACTTTGGCCCCCGCGGCGGGCAGGTCGATCGTGCCGCCGACGTTGCCGCCGTAAATCATCTGCTCCTTGGGAAAGCCGAGCACCGAAATCAAGTTGAACGAAAGGCCGTAGGGCGCGAGCACCTTGGCGCCGGTTTTCTTGGCGATCGCGAGCGCGTCGCCGACGTGGTCGCTGTGGCCGTGGCTGATCAGGATGTAGTCGACCTTGCCCAGCTCGGCGATCGAGTTCTTGTCCGGGTTGGTCGGCACCGTCAGCCAGGGATCGATCAGGATCACGCCGCCCGAGGG
>DAHVFK010000384.1 GCA_027317055.1 Betaproteobacteria bacterium
TTGTTGCCCCATTTCTTCATCGCCACTTCGACGATCGGCTCGACCGCTTGCGCGGGCGTGGTGCCGGTGCAGACGATGTTGCGATCGCACACGCCGCCCTCGTACAGCACGTTGTAGAAGTAAAGCGTGTTGGCTCTTCTGAAAACCTGGCGAATGGCTTCACGCGAGGCGGATGTAATTCCCCCGTGCACGACGTCCACCTTGTCCTCGCGCACCAGCTGCTGCGCGTACTTGGTGTAGAGCGCGATATCCGACTGAGTGTCGTACAGGACGAGCTCGATCTTGCGTCCCAGCAGCCCGCCGGCAGCATTCAGCTCCTCGACCGCCAGCTTGGTGGCGATCACCATCGGCTTGCCGTAAATGTCGAGATTGCCGGAGTTATCCAGCAACGAACCGAGTTTGATCGGCCCGCTCTGCGCGAGCGCGCTCGAGGGCAACGCCCCGATGACCGCCGCGCCGCCGGCAGCCGCAAGAAAGTCACGCCGCGAAAACGTCATTTTAAACTCCTCATGTGGATTGGGTGTGGGGACCGCGAGCCGGGGTAGACAACGCCTGTTGCGACAGCAGCTACTTCTTGTCCTTTGCGCGCGGCTCGTCAGCCACGGGCGCTTTGGGAAGAGCGGCGGAAAAATCATAGCCGATCGAGTCCCCGATGCTCTTGAGAGCGGGCAGCTGCACGGCCATCCCGAGGATGCTGTCCAGCACCTGGTTGATGGGCGGCCGACTCGCGACCTCCTGGCCCGAGCCGCCGGATCCCGAGGTGCCCGGTGCGGCGTTTAGCCCCGAGACGTGGTGAATGCGGATGCTCTCGATCTTCTCCGCCGGCTTCATCATCTGCGCAACGATCTCCGGCATCTTGTCGAGGCGATAGCGCTCCAATTGCAGCTTCATCAGGCTGTCGCTGCGGGTATTTTCAGCTGCGATGAGCGCAGAAGTTCCTTCCGATTCCGCCAATAAGCGCAAGCGTTCGGATTCGGCGCGCGTGCGCACCGCCTGTGCATCGGCCTGGGCTCGCTTGATCACCACCGCGGCATCCGATTCGGCCTTGGCGGTCTCGACCTCGCCCTGCTCGTGCACCCGGCTGAGCGCCATCTCCCTGGAGCGCTCGGCCATCGCGCGCTCACGCTCTGTTTGCACGAACTCCTGGGCCAGAATCATCTCGGCGCGCGCACGCTCCGCCTCGGCCTGCGCCTTGGCCTCCTCGGCGTGTTTGACGGAAAGCCGGATCGCGCTGTCGATCTTGTTGATCTCGGAATTGAGCTGAGCCGCGATTTCGAGTCCACGAAGCTCGCGCGCCTTGCCGATTTCGAGCGTCTTGGTTTCCTTTTCGCGCGTAATGCGGGCGTTTTCGCTCGCAACCATGGCCTCTTCGCGAGCTTTCGCCGCTTCGGCGTCGCTCGCGGCCTTGATCTTCTCGATCGCGAGCCGCTGACCGATCTGGGCCTGCTCTTCCTGCTGCTGCAGGTTCAGGCGCTGCTTGGTCGCTTCGAGCTGGGTCTGGCGCACCGCGACGTCGGCCTGAGCTTCGATCTCGGTGCGTTTCTTCCTGTTGCTGGAAATGATCTCGGAGAGCTTTCGCATTCCGACGGCATTAAAGGCGTTGTTCTCATCCAGCGCGGCGAACGGCGCCTGATCGAATTTTGTGAGCGACACCGAATCCAGCAGAATCCCGTTTTGGAGCAGATTGCCCTGAATCAGTTCTCCGACGTGCTTCACGAACTCGCCGCGTTTCTCGTGCAGGCTGTCCATCGATTCCGCCGCGGCAACCGACTGCAACGCGTCCACGAATCGACCTTCCAGAAGATTGCGCATGCCTTCGGGATTCAGCGACCGGCTGCCCAGCGCCTGGGCTGCGGTCGCGACCCCCTCGACGGTCGGCTGCACACGCACATAAAACTCGAGCTCGACGTCGACGCGGATGCGGTCGACCGTGATCAGCGACTTGTCACCCGTGCGGCGGACCTCGACGCGATTGGTCCGCATGTTGACTTCTTCCACCTTGTGCAGGAACGGCAGCGCGAGGCAACCGCCGGAAAGAACGATCTTTTGCCCGCCAAAGCCGGTGCGCACGAGCGCAACATCTCGAGTCGACTTTCGGTAAAAGCGATTCAGGAATGCGACAGCTATCGCAATAACGACAATCGCAACGATGATGCCGAACACCCACGCCAGCACTAGCATGCGCCCCTCCTCCCACGGCCCGATCCCCGTGCTCAGTATCGGCAGCGAATAGTTTCCGTGTCAAGTATTTCGGTTTCGGCTGGCGTCGACGGGACGCGCCGTGCGGCCGTGCGCGGGAGGCGCCGGAAGCGGCCCGTCTCAGGAACCGCGATCGCGCATGAACGCCTGCAGCAGGCGCGTCAGCTCCCGGCGCTCGTGTTCGTCCAGGCGCGCGCCTGCGCTCTCCAGATGCCGCCGCACCGGCCGCCGCAGGTCCCGCACCTTGGCAAGACCGAGATCGGAGATGTACACCAGCACCCGTCGCTGGTCCGAATGGTCGGGCGCGCGCTGCACCAGCGCCGAGGCGACCATGCGGTCGATAAGTTTGGACAAAGACGGCAACTTCATCAAGACTTCCCGCGCCAGCGCGGACATCGAACGACCCTTCTTGTCGGCTAGCGCCTCGAGCACCCGCCAAGTCTCGACCGGCATACCTTTCGGACTCAGCACCCGCCGGAGGTCGGCCGTTGCGCGCCGGCTTGCGTCGGAAAGGAGATCACGGAGCGAGGGCTCCCGTGGCATCCCCTGTCGCGCTTTCGTCGCCATCACGGGTCGATTCTAGAGTTCTGCTCTGTCCGTGACCAGCGCCGGACATTGCCCGGCGTGCTGCTGCGGTGCAACGCCTGCCTCCGATGGGGCGTTTCGTCTCGCTTGACTTTCGCGCTGGCGCCGGCATGTCGCCGCTGCACGCGTTTTTACTGCACACTACGACCTTCTCGCTAGACCCCTCCGGGATCGATGAGGCTGGAAGAAATCGCCGAGCTGGGCAACCGTCGTCGCGCCGACTCGCACTGGGGCGCCCGGCGCGGCATCCTCCTTGGCATCAACCCGGAGGACGCCGCGGCGAATGCCTATCGCATCGCCGTTCCGATCCCGACATCGGGCGCTGCGGGCATCTGGGGGCCGTCCTGCTTGGCATGCGCGACAATCGCCTCGGAAATGTGGAACGCAGCCGGCGGGTTCAGGGGCCGCGAGATCCATCTGACGATCCTGGACGCAAGCGACGAATCTCCGACCCTGGAACACGAGCTCTGCCAGCTCCTCGACGACAATGCGGTCGATGCGGTCGTGGGCATGCATACCAGCTCGGTCCGGCAGCGCATAAGCAAGGTGGTCGACGCAAGCCTTCCGTATATCTACACGCCCCTTTACGAGGGCGGCCTTTTGCCGCCGGGTGTCATGGCGATCGGCGAAACACCCGATCGGCAGTTGCTGCCGGCGATGCACTGGCTTGCCGCCGCCTACCGCCTCAAGCGCTGGTATCTGGTCGGCAACGACTACATCTGGCCCCGGCGCTCCCATGCGATCGCAGCGCGCTCGCTCGCCGGCGCCGAGTGCCAGGTGGTCGGAAGCCGCTATGTCGCCTTGGGGCATTGCGACGTGGGGCAGCTGATCGACGAGATCCGGCGCAGCGGCGCGCAGGCGGTGCTGATGTCGCTGGTCGGCCAGGATGCCGTGGAGTTCTGTCGGGCCTTCGGCGCCTCAGGGCTGTCGAGCCGGGTCCTGCGGCTGTCGTGCGCGATCGAGGAGAACGGGCTGCTCGCCATCGGCGAGAAGTATACCGAGGGGCTGTTCGTCTCCTCCGGCTACTTTGCCACGCTCG
>DAHVFK010000385.1 GCA_027317055.1 Betaproteobacteria bacterium
ATGCCGGCATAATGCTGGCCGAGCTTCTCGAGCGTGTCGAACTCCTCCGGACGGGCCAGCGCCTCGGCTTCCGCGACCGTGTCGCGAAACCGCTCCCACGGGATCACCGTGGCGATCGCGGCGTAGGTGTAGCGAACTGCAATCATCGGCGGGTGGGATCGCAATCATCTCCGCGCTGTGCCCGAGATCATTGCAACGAGTTTGAGGGCTCCGGCCCACAATCGCTGCACGGGGGCGCATAAAGGCTGCAACTGGGATCGCAATCATCGGGCTCGTGCCCACGCTGATTGCACGGAATGGCGGGCTGGGCCCTCCGGTGGCTCCGCCACCGGCTGCTTCGCAGACGGATCGCCAAGAGGCGATGGCATGGAAACGACCGGTTTGCTGCCTGCTGGTAGAACGCGCCCGAAACGGCTTGGCAGGCCCGGATATCGGGCATAGAACCCGGTAAGGGTATCTACGGCCAAGATCGTTGACCCTGCACGGGTTCCCTGACCGGCAAGGGGCAGCATGCTGATCGGCTACGCGCGGGTCTCGACCGACGACCAGAACCTGGACCTGCAACGCGATGCCTTGCGCCTGGCCGGCTGCGAGAAGGTGTACGAGAACCGGATGAGCGGCGCCAAGGCGGCTCGTCCCGGATTGGCCATGGCGCTGGAGGTGGCGCGTGCGGGCGATGTGCTGACGGTGTGGCGGCTCGACCGGCTCGGCCGCTCGCTGCACGACCTGATCCTCCTCGGCCGCCGGCTCGATGAGATGGGCGTCGGCCTGATGAGCGTGCAGGAGAAGATCGACACCAGCTCCAGCGGCGGCCGGCTGGTGTTCCACATGTTCGGGGCGCTCGCCGAGTTCGAGCGCAACCTGGTGCGCGAGCGCACCCAGGCTGGGCTGAACGCCGCCCGCGCCCGTGGGCGCAAGGGCGGCCGGCCCAAGGTGCTGGAGCCGGCCAAGCGGCAGCTTGCGGTGAAGCTCTACGCCGAGAAGAAGCACACCATCGGTGAAATCTGCCGGTTGATGGGGATCAGCAAGCCGACGCTCTACAACTACGTCGCCGAAGCCGCCGCGTGACATGCGGCGCCGGCGTCCCTCCGACGAGACGCTGGTGACGCTGCGCGGGAAATTGGAGGATCTGCCAGCCCGCTCGGCCGAGCGGCAGCACCTGCTGCAAGGGTGCGCCGACCTGCACGGCGTGTCGGTCGCGACCATCTACCGGGCGTTGCGCGAGCAGTTCCGGCCGCGGTCGCTGCATCGGCGCGATCGCGGACGCCCTCGCCGGGTGGCACAGCAGGACATGGAGCGATTCTGCGAGCTGGTCGCGGCCATGAAGCTGCGCACCACCAACCAGAAGGGGCGGCATCTCTCCACCGTTCGCGCGCTCGAACTGCTGGTCGAGCACGGGGTCGAGACTCCGGACGGACTGGTCCGGGCGCCGCCCGGCCTGCTAACCCGCACGACGGTGAACCGGTACCTGCGCGCGTGGGGACTGGATGACGAGCGCATGCGCCGGCCGCCACCGGCGCAGCGGTTTCAGGCCGAGCACGTCAACGAGTGCTGGCAGTTCGACCTGTCGCCGTCGGACCTCAAGCAGGTGCCGGCGCCGCTCTGGATCGAGGCTGGCCGCGGACCGCCGACCTTGATGCTGTTCAGCGCCGTCGATGACCGCAGCGGCGTCGCCTACCAGGAATACCGTTGCGTCTATGGCGAGGACGTCGCCGCCGCGCTGCGCTTCCTGTTCAACGCGATGTCGCCCAAGGACGACGAGCCTGGCCTGGTGCTGCAGGGCATCCCGGCGATGCTCTACCTCGACAACGGCCCGGTCGCGAAGTCGGGCGCCTTCCGGCGGGTGATGGCGCAGCTCGGGGTGGAGGTGCGCACCCACATGCCGCGCGGCTCGGACGGACGGCGCGTCACGGCGCGGTCCAAAGGCAAGGTGGAGCGCCCGTTCCGCACGGTGAAGGAGGCGCACGAGACGCTGTACCATTTCCATGCGCCGCAGGACGAGGCGGAGGCCAATCTATGGCTGCGCCATTATCTGGCCCGCTACAACGCGCGGCCGCACCGGTCGGGCCAGCATTCCCGTGCAGAGGATTGGGGGGCCAACCTGCCGGAGGCGGGAATTCGGGCCATGTGCGCCTGGGAGCGGTTCTGCGCCTTTGCGCGCGAGCCTGAACGCCGCCGGGTCGGGGTTGACGCCCGGGTGCAGGTGGACGGCGTCAGCTACGAGGTTGAGCCCGCCTTGGCGGGCGAGACGGTGACGCTGTGGTGGGGGCTGTTCGACCACGAGCTGTTCGTCGAGCACGCCGACCAGCGGTTCGGGCCGTTCGGACCCATTGATGGGCCGATCCCGCTGCACCGCTACCGCAGCTTCCGCAAATCCGCCGCGGACGGGCGTATCGACCGCATCGAGGCGCTTGCCGGCAAGCTCGGCCTGCCGCGCGTGGCGTTGGACGGGCCGGCGCCGGTCGCGATCGCACCCGCCGCCACTCCGGCGACCGTGCCGTTCAACGACCCTGACCCGTTCCGCGAGCTGCACTTCCCCAGCGTGCTCGCGGCCAAGCTGGCGATTGCGGACTACCTCGGCCGTCCCTTGGCGAAACTGGCGGCCGAGGACCTCGGAACCATCAACGCGCTGCTCGAGCGGACGCTGGAGCGGCGCACGGTGATCGCCTGCGTGCGGGGCTACTTCCGCGAGCGTGAGGCACGGCGGCGACAGGAAGAGGATAGCGGCCATGCGCGCTGAGGTGATGGAGTTCTACGGCCTGACCCGCTCGCCGCGCGCCGTCGGCTATTACGAGACGGCCCACCATCGCCAACTGCTGCAGGACATCAAGCAGGCCGCCTATGACAGCGACCTGGTGGCGCTGTGCGGCGTGGTGGGCGCGGGCAAGACGGTGACGCTGCGTCGGTTGCAGGAAATGCTGGCGCGCGAGAACCGGGTGATCGTGTCCAAGGCGGTCTCCATCGAGAAGAGCCGGATCACGCTGAACACGCTGGTCACCGCGCTGTTCTGCGACTTGTCGCCGGACAAGAGGCTCACGATCCCCAAGAACACGGAGCTGCGTGACCGCGCCCTGGCCGACCTGGTGCGCAAGCGGCGCAAGCCGATCGTGCTGATCGTTGATGAGGCCCATGACCTGCGTCAGGACACGCTGACCAGCCTCAAGCGCCTAATCGAGACGACCGCCGACGGCGAGGGCAAACTGTCCGTGCTGCTGGCCGGCCACCCCAAGCTGCGCCGGGATCTACGCAGCCCGACGATGGAGGAGATCGGCTACCGTACCACGGTGTTCTCACTGGAGGGCGTGACCGGCAGCCAACGCGAGTACATCGAGTGGACGCTGACAACCTGCGCGGCCGATGCGGTGCAAGTGGACGACATCCTCGACCCAGCCGCAGTGGACCTGCTGGCCGCCCGGCTGCGCACGCCGCTGCAGATCGAGCAGCACCTGACGCTGGCGCTGGAAACGGGATACCAGGCCAGCGAGAAGCCGGTTGGCGAGGGGATCGTAGACTCCGTCCTGTCCAAGCAGATCGACGACCTGGAACCCACCCTGACCCGGCACGGCTACACGGCCAAGGTGCTGGGCGAGCTGCTGGGCACCAAGCCCGGCGAGGTCAGGGCATTGTTCAGGCAGACCCTCGGCGTCGAGCGCTCGCGTGAGCTGAAAGAGCAGATGCTCGCCGCCGGCCTGCCCATCTGAGGGAGGTATCGGAACCGGTCGTTTCCATGCCATCGCCTCTTGGCGATCCGTCTGCGAAGCAGCCGGTGACGGAGCCACCGGAGGGCCCAGCCCGCCATTC
>DAHVFK010000386.1 GCA_027317055.1 Betaproteobacteria bacterium
CCTACACGCCCTACCAGGCCGAGATATCGCAGGGCCGGCTCGAGGCCCTGCTCGCCTTCCAGCAGACCGTGATCGACCTCACCGGCCTGCCGGTGGCGAACGCCTCGCTGCTGGACGAGGCGACCGCCGCAGCGGAGGCGATGGCGCTCATCCGCCGCGCCGCCAAGAGCAAGGCGCAGGCCTTCTTCGTCGACGCGCGCTGCCACCCGCAGGTGATCGCCGTGCTGCGCACGCGCGCGAAGTGGATGGGCATTCCGCTCGAGGTCGGTGATCCCGCCGGGCTGGATTGGGCAAGATTCTTCGGCGCGCACCTTCAGTATCCCGGCACCTGGGGCGATCTGATCGACCCCGCCGAGACGATCTCCCGCCTGCACGCTGCGGGCGGCCTGGTCTCGATGGGCACGGACCCGCTCGCGCTGGTGCTGCTCAAGTCCCCCGGCGCGCTCGGCGCCGACCTCGCCGTCGGCTCGGCGCAGCGCTTCGGCGTGCCGCTCGGCTACGGCGGCCCGCACGCGGCCTACATGGCCTGCCGCGCCGAGCTGCTGCGCCAGATGCCGGGCCGCATCATCGGCGTCAGCGTCGACGCCGCCGGCCGCACCGCCTACCGCATGGCGCTGCAGACGCGCGAGCAGCACATCCGGCGCGACAAGGCGACGAGCAACATCTGCACCTCGCAGGTGCTGCTGGCCAACATCGCCGCCTTCTACGCCATCTGGCACGGCCCCGAGGGCCTGCGCCGCATCGCCCTGCGCTGCAACGAATTCGCGCGGCTGCTCGCGGCCGCCTCGAAAATGAAACCGGTGTCGGAGTTCTACTTCGACACGATCACTTTTGAAGCAGGTGACAAGTCCCGGCTGATACGGGAACGCGCGGGGCAAAGGCAAATCAACCTGCGTTACGAGGGAACGCGCGTCGGTGTCGCGCTCGACGAGACCACGACCCGGAAGGACGTCGAGGACCTGGGGTGGGTTTTGACGGGAAGTGAAATCGACCTCGATCGAATTCCAGTTCCTGGCGAAAGCATTCCCTCCGGACTGCGTCGGGACGATTCGGTCCTCTCGCACCCGGTGTTCCACCGCCACCGCAGCGAGAGCGAGATGATGCGCTACCTCAAGCGGCTGGAGAACCGCGACTATTCGCTCACGCACGGCATGATCCCGCTCGGCTCGTGCACCATGAAGCTGAACGCCGCGGCCGAGATGGCGCCGATCTCCTGGCCCGAGTTCGCCGCGCTGCACCCGTTCGCGCCGCGCGAGCAGGCGCGCGGCTACGCCAGGATGCTGGGCGAGGTCTCGGCGGCGCTCTCGGCGATCACCGGCCTGCCTCACATGACGCTGCAGCCGAACTCCGGCGCCAACGGCGAGTACGCCGGACTGGTGACGATCCGCAACTACCACGCCGCGCGCGGCGAGGGCCGGCGCGACGTGTGCCTGATCCCGTCCTCGGCGCACGGCACCAACCCGGCCTCGGCGCGCATGGCCGGGCTCGAGGTGGCGGTGGTCGAATGCGACCCGCACGGCAACGTCGACCTCGCCGACCTCAAGGCGAAGCTCGTCGCCCACGCCGGCCGGGTCGCGGCGCTGATGATCACCTACCCCTCGACCCACGGCGTGTTCGAGCGGGCTGCGCCCGAGATCTGCGCCCTGGTCCACGGCGCCGGCGGCCAGGTCTACATGGACGGCGCCAACCTCAACGCGCTGGCGGGGCTCGCGCGCCCGGCCGACGTCGGCGCCGACGTCTGCCACATCAACCTGCACAAGACCTTCTGCATCCCGCACGGCGGCGGCGGGCCCGGCATGGGGCCGATCGGCGTCGCGGCGCATCTCGCGCCCCACCTGCCCTCGCACCCGCTGCTGCCCGAGGACGGGCTGGCGCCCGATAACGGCACGGTGAGCGCCTCGCCGCTGGGCAGCCCGCTGATCGTCGCCATCTCCTGGATGTACCTGCGCATGATGGGCGCCGAGGGCGTGCGGCGCGCAACCGAATGCGCGATCCTATCCGCCAATTACGTCGCGGCGCGCCTGGCGCCGCACTTCCCGGTCCTGTACTCGGGGCGGGGCGGGCGCGTGGCGCACGAGTGCATCCTCGACCTGAGGCAGCTCAGGCAGCACTACGGCGTGGGCGCCGAGGACGTCGCCAAGCGCCTGATGGACTACGGTTTTCACGCCCCGACGGTGTCGTTCCCGGTGCCCGAGACGCTGATGGTCGAGCCGACCGAAAGCGAATCGAAGGCCGAGCTCGACCGCTTCTGCGAAGCGATGGGCGCGATTCGCGCCGAACTGGAGAAGATCGCCTCCGGCGCCTGGGAACGGGACGACAACCCGCTGCGCAATGCGCCGCACACCGCCGAGGAGCTGGCCGGCGAATGGCGCCACCCCTACACGCGCGCCGAAGCGGCGTATCCTCTTGCCGCGCTGCGCGGCGCGAAGTTCTGGCCCGCGGTCAAGCGCGTCGACGCGGTGCATGGAGACCGCCATTTTCGCGGCACTCTGCCGCTTGAAGGAGAACCCGCAACATGAAGCGCATCGCCCTGTTCCTCGCCACCAACATCGCCGTGCTGCTGGTGCTGTCGGTGGTCATCAACCTGCTCGGCGTCGGTCAGTTCCTGAGCCGGCAGGGCATCGACTACGGCACGCTGCTGGTGTTCTCGGCGGTGATCGGCTTCGGCGGCGCGTTCATCTCGCTGCTGATGTCCAAGCCGATCGCCAAGTGGTCCACCGGTGCGCACCTGATCGACGGCTCGGAAGGCCCGACCGAGTCCTGGCTGGTACAGACGGTCAAGCGCCTCGCCGAACGCGCCGGCATCGGCATGCCGGAGGTCGCGCTCTATGAAGGCGCGCCGAACGCTTTCGCCACCGGCGCGTTCAGGAATTCATCCCTGGTGGCGGTGTCGACCGGTCTGCTGCAATCGATGAACCGCGACGAGGTCGAAGCGGTGCTGGGGCACGAGGTCACGCACGTCGCCAACGGCGACATGGTGACGCTTACTCTGATCCAGGGCGTGCTCAACACCTTCGTCGTGTTCCTGTCGCGCATCGTCGGCTACTTCGTCGACCGCGTCGTGTTCAAGACCGAGCGCGGAGTCGGAATGGGCTACTACGTCACGGTCATCGTGTGCCAGATCGTGTTTGGCGTGCTGGCCTCGATCATCGTCGCCTGGTTCTCGCGCCGGCGCGAATTCCGCGCCGACGCCGGCTCGGCGCGGCTGCTCGGCACGCCGCAGCCGATGGTCGCCGCGCTCGCGCGCCTGGGCGGGCTCGAGCCCGGCGCGCTGCCCGCGAGTATCAAGGCCGCAGGCATTGGCGGCGGCAGCGGCGTGATGGCGCTGTTCGCCACTCATCCCCCGATCGAGGAGCGAATCGCCGCGCTGCGCGGCGCCGGCAGCTGAGCCGCGCAGGTGCGCCTGCCGCTGGTCGTCCTGTTCACGGTACTGAACCACCTGGCCTACACCGGCAGCCGGGTGACGGTGTCGCTGTTCGCGCTGCACGAGGGCGCCAGCGCGCTCTCGGTCGGCGTTCTGATGTCGCTGTTCGCGCTGCTGTCGGTGCTGATCTCGGTGCCGATCGGCCGCCTGGTCGACCGCATCGGCGTGTTTTACCCGATCGCCGTCGCGGCGGGCTCGGTATTCATCGGGTTGCTGCTGCCCTTCGCCTGGCCCGACCTGCGTGCGCTGTTTCCCGCCGCGCTCCTGATCGGCACCGGCTTCGGCGTGTACTTCGTGGTGATCAACAACATGGTCGGCGCCCTCGGCGCAGTCGAGGACCGCGCGCGCAACTTCAGCTGGCTGG
>DAHVFK010000387.1 GCA_027317055.1 Betaproteobacteria bacterium
GCTTCGATCCCATCGCGCAAGCCCACCAGCACCACGTCGACGTCCTCATGCCGCTGCTGGAACTCCAGCACGGCGGGAACCGTCACGTGGGGTCCGTGGTCCCCTCCCATGCAGTCGACCGCAACAGTTATGTCCATCCGGCGCCTAAAGCGTGATCACCGCGCCCGAGCACGCGGCGGGATCGCTCGACGAATGCGCGCGCAACACGCTGCGCGCAGCTCGGCCTGCGCCGCCTACTCGCCTTTCTGCTCGACGACTTTCTTGCCGCGATAGTAACCGGTCGGGCTGACGTGATGGCGCAGGTGCACTTCGCCGCTGGTCGGTTCGACGGCGATCGCGGGTTGCCCGAGGAAGTCGTGCGCGCGACGCATTCCGCGCCTGGAAGGGGATTTCTTGTTCTGCTGCACTGCCATGGCGAAACTCCTTTGATCAGGTTCGTGGTTTCGGCAGTTGGAGCTGCCGGAGATTCAACTGCGCTTGCCTCGCGCTTGCGTCTCGCGCGTCCCGAGCAAGCCTCGCAAATTCGCGAACGGCGACGCGGGGGCTCCCGCCCCCGCTCGCGCCTGCGCGGCGCAATGCTCGTGACGCGGCGCGTACGGCACCGCGAGCAACAACTCGTCCTCGAGCAATTCGTGCACTTCCATTGCCTTGCTCGCTACCACCCAGTCCGGCCCCTCTGCCTCTACCGCAAGGGCGTCGATTTCCGCCTGCGAACGCGCCAGCACCAGCACGGCGTGTATCCGCAGCGGGAACTCGAGGGGCGCGAGACAGCGCTGGCAGCCGAGCTGCAGCGCACCCCGGATTCTAAGGTGCAAAGCCGGCCGGTCCTGCGTGTCAGGCATGCCTTCGAGCGAATATTCGACCGCACGCGCGTCGGACGACAATACCGGACCCAGGCGGGGAAAATCTTCTATCGGCCAGACACCGCTCAGGCGGGCACGCGATAGAGCAAAATCGAATCCGTCGATGACAGGGCGGTGCAGCATAAACGGAAAATGATATCATCCGTGAAAAACCTTGTCAAAACAAAGTCATGGATCAACCAAGAGAACTGGTGCTCGGGTCCACCTCCGTATACCGGCGCGCCCTGCTGCGGCGCCTGCCGCTGCGCTTCGAGTCGGCTGCACCGGACGCCGACGAGACGCCGCTACCCGGAGAGCGTCCTCGGGATACCGCCTGGCGCCTTTCATTGGTCAAGGCGCGCGCGGTCGCGCAACGCTTCCCCGATGCGCTGGTGATCGGCTCGGACCAGGTTGCGGCGCTCGGCGACGAGCGTCTGGGCAAGCCCGGCAACCATGCCAACGCGCTGCGCCAGCTGCGCAGCCTGAGCGGCAAGGTGGCCGATTTCCATACGGCGGTAAGTCTGCTCGATGCCCGCACGGGCGAAGCCCGCTCCCACATCGTTCCTTGCCGCGTCGTGTTTCGCTCTCTCGACGAGCGACAAATCGAGACCTATCTTCGCCTCGAGCAGCCCTATGATTGTGCCGGCAGCGCGAAATCGGAGGGACTTGGCATCGTCCTGATCGAACGGATCGAGACCGAGGATCCCACCTCTCTCATCGGCTTGCCGCTGATCGCCCTGAGCACGATGCTGGCCCAGGCCGGCATGCCTGTGCTCGGTTGATGCACCCCACGCTCTACGCGATTCCAACTCCGCTCGGCGGCTTGCCCGGCGACGCTTTGCCCGAGTCTGCGCTGGGCATTGTTCGTGGCTTGCGGGATTTCGTCGCCGAGAACGCCAAGAGCGCGCGCGCGTTCCTGGCCGCGGTTGGCATGCCGTGCGCTCTGCGTGAGTTGCGCATCGAGGTGCTCGACCAAAACACCCGCAACGATTCGGTGCGCGCTCTGCTCGCCCCCTTGCGCGAGGGACGCGCGCTCGGCCTTCTGTCCGAAGCGGGCTGCCCGGCGATCGCCGATCCGGGCGCCCTGTTGGTCGCCGCAGCGCAGGGCGCAGGCTTCCGGGTGGCGCCGCTGATCGGGCCCTCGTCCATCGTGCTGGCGCTGATGGCCTCCGGCCTGGAAGGTCAGCGCTTTGCGTTCTGCGGCTATCTGCCGCGAGAAACCGGAGCGCGCGAGGGCCGGATTAGGCAGCTTGAGCAAAGATCCAGGGCAGAGACCGCGACCCAGGTCTTCATCGAAACCCCGTACCGCAATCAGGCGATAGTGACGTCCCTGTTGCGCGTCTGCGCGCCGCAGACGCGCCTTTGCGTTGCCACCGACCTCACTCTGCCGCAGGAAACCGTCGTAGTGCGCTCAATCGCGGAATGGCGCTCCGCACCGCCGCAGCCCGGCCGCCGCCCGAGCGTGTTTCTGCTGCTCGCGAGCTGAGAGGGCGCGGGTCTCAGCGCAGCGTCGGCGCGTCGCGCACCGCGAACTCCGCCAGGGTGCTCGCGGCACTCGCGCCGAAGCGGCGCGCGAACTTCTCCGCCAGGTTCTCCTTTTGCGTGTAGTCGACGACGTTCTCTGCCTTGATCACGTCGCGCGCGACCGAATTCAGCGTGCCGTAGCCGTCGGCCAGTCCCAGCTCGAGGCTCTGCTGCCCGGTCCATACAAGGCCGCTGAAGGTTTCCGGTGTTTCCTTCAGCCGCTTGCCGCGACCCTGGCGCACGTCGCCGATGAATTGGCGGTGAATCTGGTCGAGCATCGCCTGCGCATATTCCTTCTGCTTTTCGTCCTCCGGCAGGAATGGGTCAAGCATGCCCTTGTTCTTGCCGGCGGTCAGCAGGCGACGCTCCACGCCGAGCTTCTGCATCAGGCCGGTGACCCCGAATCCGTCCATGCGCACGCCCACTGAGCCGACAAGGCTCGAGCGCGTCACGTAGATCCGATCCGCTGCGGCCGCCACGTAGTAGCCGCCCGAGGCGCAGATGTCCTCTACCACGGCGTAGAGCGGGATGCGGGGATATTTCTTGCGCAAGCGCCGGATTTCGTCGTAGATGTTCTGCGCCTGCACCGGGCTGCCGCCCGGGCTGTTGATGCGCAGCACGACGCCCTTCGTCGTACTGTCCTTGAATGCGGCCCGCAGCGATGCGTTGATCTTCTCCGCGCTCGCATCAGAACCGGGCGCGATCAGCCCGTTTAACTCCACCAGTGCGGTGTGGCTGCCGCCGGCCACCTCGGAGGTCTTGTCCCGCCAGTCCACCGCCAGCAGGATCATTACGGTAAGGTACGTGAAGAACAGCAGTTTGAAGAAGATGCCCCACATGCGCGAGCGCCGCTGTTCCTTGAGCGCCGCTGTCGCGAGCCTCTCGATCAGCCCGCGTTCCCACTGCCCGCCGTCGTCAGTCATCTGCGAATCCCAGGAAGAAGATCTTGCCGTCGCGCTCAGTGACGCGCAATGGCACGAGAGGCGCGCCGTTGCAGGGTCCGCCCCGGCACGCACCGCTGGCGGAGTCGTAAACTGCCCCGTGCGCGGAGCATATCAAATCGCGTCCGTCGGCGCCGAAGAAGTCCCCCTCGCGCCAATCCAGCTCCAGGGCCACGTGGCTGCAGCGATTTAGGTAGCCCCTCGCCGTGCCGCCGAAGCGCACCACGAACGCCGGCGCGGGCTCGCCGAAGTACTCAACCTCGAAGCGCACCCCGCGCCCTCCCTCCGTCAACGCCGCGGCGTCGCAAATCAACCGTTCTGCGTCAGCCATCGCGCGAGGCCGCTTACGCTCGATACGCAGGCGTGCGGTTCGAGCGCGCGCAACGCCTGCTCGGGGTGTGCGCCGTAGCTCACCGCCACTGCATCGACGCCTGCGTTGCGCGCCATCTGCAGGTCATGCGAGGTGTCGCCGACCATCAG
>DAHVFK010000388.1 GCA_027317055.1 Betaproteobacteria bacterium
GCGCGAGATCATCATGCCCGCCGTGCAGGGCATGGCGAAGGACGGCACGCGCTACGTCGGCTTCCTGTACGCCGGACTGATGATAGACAAGGCCGGCAATCCGAAGACGCTCGAGTTCAACTGCCGCATGGGAGACCCCGAGACGCAGCCGATCATCATGCGCCTGAAATCGGATCTGCTCGCGCTGTTCGAGGGCGCGCTCGAGGGCCGCCTGGATCGCGCCGCGCTGGAGTGGGACCGGCGCACCGCCCTCGGCGTGGTGCTCGCCGCCGAGGGCTATCCGGAGGCCCCGCGCCAGGGCGCCGTGATCGAGGGGTTGCCCGAGCCGGGCGCCGACTGCCGCGTGTTCCACGCCGGCACGCGGCTCGAGGGCAAGCGCCTGGTTGCAAGCGGCGGGCGGGTGCTGTGCGTGACCGCACTGGGAGATTCGATCCGCATGGCGCGCAGCCGCGCCTACGACGCGGTGGAGGCGATCCGCTTCGACGGCATGCAGTATCGCAAGGACATCGGCGCGCGCGCGCTGAAGGCCAGAGGCTAGCCCGGCGCATGGACGCAGAAGCGGTCGCCGCCTATCTCACCGGCCTGCAGGCGCGCATCGTCGGCGCGCTCGAGGCGCTCGACGGCGGCAGCTTCCGCAGTGACCCCTGGCAGCGGCCCGAGGGCGGCGGCGGGCTGACGCGGGTGATCGAGGACGGAGCCGTGTTCGAGCGCGGCGGCGTCAATTACGCGCGGGTGCGGGGGCCGCGCCTTCCTCCTTCGGCCAGCGCCGCGCGGCCGGAGCTCGCGGGCCGCGGCTTCGAGGCGATGGGCGTGTCGCTGGTCCTGCATCCGCGCAATCCCTACTGCCCCACTGTGCACATGAACGTGCGCTTTATTTGTGCCACGCGCGAAGGCGAGGCGCCGGTGTGGTGGTTCGGCGGCGGCATGGACCTTACCCCCTATTACGGCTTCGAAGCGGATGCGCGCCATTTCCACGCCACCTGCAAGCGCGCGCTCGAGCCGTTCGGCGCGGAGTACCACGCCCGCTTCAAGAAATGGTGCGACGAGTACTTCTTCCTCAAGCATCGCGGCGAGCCGCGCGGCATCGGCGGAATCTTCTTCGACGATTTCGCAGAGCGCGACTTCGATCATTCGTTCGCGCTGCTGCGCTCGGTCGGCGACCACTTCCTCACCGCCTACGCGCCGATCGTCGAGCAGCGCCGCGCCCTAGCGTACGGCGAGCGCGAGCGCGAATTCCAGGCCTACCGGCGCGGACGCTACGTCGAGTTCAACCTGGTGTACGACCGCGGCACGCTGTTCGGGCTGCAGTCGGGCGGCCGCACCGAGTCGATCCTGATGTCGATGCCGCCGCGCGTGAGCTGGCGCTACGACTGGAAGCCCGCCGCCGGCAGCCCCGAGGAAGCGCTCAGCCGCGACTTCCTCGTGGCGAGGGACTGGGTCTAGGCGCCCGAGAGCTCGGCGGCGCGGCGGAAATGGCTCTGCGCATCGGCCTCGCGCCCGGTGCGCTCGGCCAGCCGCGCGAGCTCAAGGTGCGCGGCGCGCGTTTCCTCAAACGAAAGGCTCGCCTCGAGGTAGCTCTGCGCCTTGCCCCATAGCTCGGCATGCGCGCACAAGCGCCCGAGGGTGGCCAGCAGCTGCGGATCTTCGGGCCGCTCGCGCAGCCACTTCTCCGCTTTCTCGGTGCGCCGCCGTGCCTCCTCCGCGCGCTCGGCGGCATCGAGCGCCGGCAGCACGCCGTAGAGCGAGACCAGCGGCGCGCTCCATTCCGCCGCCAGGCTGCGCTCGATGATGTCGCGCGCGAGCCCCGCCGCCCCCAGCGCCGCCGCGTGGCGCGCGGCGGCGGCCGCGATGCGGGGCTGAATCTGATCGCGCGAGGGAATGCCGCGCCAGCGCGCCTCGAGCGCCGCGCGATCGCCCGCCGCCCGAGCGAGCAGGGCGACGTAGGCCTGCACCTTGTACTCCTCGGCCGGCGCGGGCGCGATCGCGTCGCGCTTGGCGAGCTGGGCGGCGATGCGCAGCACCTCTTCCCAGTCGCCCAGGCCCCGCTCGGCGCGCAGCAGCAGCCGCAGGCTCGCGATGTGCTTCGGGCCGGCGCCGTGCAGGCCGGTCAAGGCGTCGCGCGCCGTGGCGTAGTCGCGCTCCTCCAAGGCCAGCTCGGCGCGCGACACCAGGCGCGCCACCTGCATGTCCTCGCCCGCCGCGGCGGCGCGCTCCAGCCACTCATCGCGCCGCTCGAAATTGCGCATCTGGTGCGCCGCGCGGGCCGCGATCAGCGCGGCGAGCCCCGGCGCGGCGCCCGAGGCGTGGGCGCGCTCGGCCTCCTTCTCCGCGCAGGCGTAGCGCCCCTCGAAGTAGGACTGCAGCGCGGAGGCGAGCGCGGACTGCCCTCGTTCGCGCCGGCGCCGCTGGCGGAAATTGCGCACGTGCACCGGCAGCGCGAGGACGTGGTGCGCGAACCGGGCCAGCAGGTACAGCGCGGCGAAGGTGGCGACCGCGGCCACACCGAAGAACAGCAGCGACATCTCGAGCCGGTACGGCGGGTAGACGAACAGCACGTAGCCGTCGTCGGCGTGGCCGAAGATCACCAGCGCCACCGCCGCCGCGAACACCGCGAGCAGCCAGAACAGCGCCCTCATGACGACGCCCCCGCCACGCTCAGGAGCCGCCCGCGCGGCGCGCCTTGAAGCTGCGCACGGCCTCGAGGCTCTCGGAGATGTTGGGAATCTCGAAATCGAGCGAGACCGAAGACAGCTGCTCGAGCTGCGCGAGCGCATCCTCGGTGCGCTTCGAGTGCACGTCGAAGTAGCGCTTCACCCAGGTCTGCGCCGCGCGCAGGTCGCCGTGGTAGCCCGCCTGGTCGTGCATCAGCAGCGACAGGCGCGCGTTGAGCAGCCGCAGGCGAAGGTTTTCGCGCAGGAAATACGACTGTGACGGCGGCAGCAGCGGCGGCGCGGGCGATTCCAGCTTGCGCAGCACCACCAGCTTGCGCAGCTCGCTCCAGACCTGCGCGCCCAGGCGCGCGACGAAGTTCTCGCTCCCGGCCGCGGCCGGGGCGGCGCCGCCCGACGCCGGCTGAGCGCGCTCGTCGAACGCGAGCGGCAGGCCGTCTACCGTCGCGACGAGCCCGTCGATTCTCAGGCTCAACCCGGGCAGGTCGAGCGCCGGGACCGCGGTCAGCCGCTCGATATCCTGCGCGAGCGCGCGCCGGATAGGCAGCAGCTGCGGGCGGTCCACGCGCGCCAGGCGGTTGTCGGCAAACTGCAGCGCGAGCAGCGCCGCGTGCACATTGCCCGAGAGCTGCAGCTGCTGCGAAGCGATGGTCAGTACCTGCTCGATTTCAGCCAGCTGCACCTCGTCGCGGTTGCGCGACAGGTCCTGGTAGAGCGATTCGAGCGCCTGCTTCTGGCTCTGCAGCTCGCCCAGGCGCGAGTCCATCTGCCCGAGCTTGGCCTGCGATTCGCGCGCCGATTCCTGCGCTTGCTGCGCCAGCGCGCGCGCGGCGCGGGCTTCGGCCTCGATGTCGCGCAACCGCTGCACAACCTCCGCCTGGGTCGCATCGATGCGCCTGCGGGCGTCGTACCAGCCGAGGGCCGCCAGGCCGATAGCGAGGAGAATCGCCAGCCAGGCGAGCACCGCGCCGCCGCGACGCGGCGCCGGTGTCGATGCCGGCGGAGGGGAAGCGGGCTCGGGCGCCTTTTCGGCGGCGTCCGGCCGGGTGTCGGTAGGTTCCATCGAATAAGCTTTTACTTCGGTGGGCGAAAGTATGC
>DAHVFK010000389.1 GCA_027317055.1 Betaproteobacteria bacterium
CGCGGCTTGCGCTGCGGCGCGAGGCGCCCAGGCGGCAATGGCACGGCGCCATGCTGCGCCTGCCCTGGCTGGGGGCGCTGATCCGCGGCGCCAACACCTCGCGCTTCGCCAGCACGCTCGCTATTCTCGCCGGGGGCGGCGTGCCGCTGCTTGCCGCGCTCAATTCGGGCGCGCGGGTGATGACCAACATGACCATGCGGGAGGCCGTCGAGCGCGCGATCGAGCGGGTGCGCGAAGGCGCGGGCCTTGCGCGTGCGCTGGGCGAGACGCGCGCCTTCTCGCCGCTGCTGGTGCACCTGGTGGCGAGCGGCGAGGCAAGCGGCAAGCTGCCGCAGATGCTCGAACGCGCCGCGCGCCTGGAAACGCAGGCGCTCGAGCGGCGCCTGGCCGTGTTCGTCACCCTGCTCGAACCGGCGATGATCCTGGTGATGGGCGGAGTCGTGCTGCTGATCGTGCTCGCGGTCCTGCTGCCGATCATCGAAATCAACCAGCTGGTGCGCTGAGGGGTCGCGCGCGGCCGCGGTCACCTGAGGCGCAGCTTGAACTGGATCGATAGCGCGCCATCGACCCGGTTCTCGAGCGTGGGGATGACGCTCAGGTTGACCCCGAAGCGCTTGCCCTCGACGGATACGAGCGGCAGGGGCGCGGCGAACCACCCGCCTCCCTTGTAATTCGGATAGCCGTCGAAAGCTCCGACGACGATCCCCGCCGCGAAGTCCAGGCCTGCGTACCTGGCATGCAGCGGGCGCCACGCGTAAGCCGCGTAGCGGGACCGGGCCCGATTGCTGTTGATGAACGACCCGGCCATCACGGAATGGTCCGGCGCCACCGCAACCTCGATGCCCAGGCCGACATTGTCGTCGCGCAGGTGCTTGCTGCGATCGAAGTGGAGCGAATACACGCCCGGATTCAGCCAAATCTTCGGCGAAAATTCGGCGCGCCTCGGGTCGGCATGCGCGTTGAGCGAACAGGCGGCCGTCAGGGCGACGAAACAGCGCGCGAGAACCCTGATGCGGCGCATGTCCGTGCCGCCGCTTAGCGTGTTGTCCTGGGTCAAATAATGCTCCGAAAGATCCGAATGGATCATATCCAACCCCGGCAGCCATTACTACGATTTGCGCATCCCCGCGGGCTGCGGCAGTGGGGAAGGATCGAACTAGGCAACGTTTAGGCACGGGGGGATCAGGTCATGAATGCGAGAAAGTGGCTGTTCGCGCGGATTGCCATCGGCCTCATTGCGGCCGGGCTCACCGCATCGGTGGAGGGCCAGTCCCTCGGGAAGAAGGAAATCGTTTTCGGCGGGGCGGTGGCACTCACGGGTCCGGCATCCTTCGACGGCGCCTATTACAAGAAGGGATATGAACTCTGGGTGGAGGAGGTCAACAAGCGGGGGGGGATTCTGGGGACTCCGGTCAAGCTCATCCTTTACGACGACAAGTCCAATCCCAACGAGGCGATTAGTCGCTACGAGAAGCTGATCACGGTCGACAAGGTCGACTTTCTCCTGAGTCCGTGGAGCAGCGGCATCGTGGCCCCTGTGGCAGCAGTGGGTCAGAAATACAACAAGCTCTTGGTCGAGGGGGGTGGCTGCGCCGAACCCATCTTCGAGCGCGGCAACAAGTGGATTTTCAGCACCATGACGGCGGTCGACAACCAGCACTCCCAGAACCTTTTCGAGTGGATGCAGACGCTGCCGGCCGACAAGCGGCCCAAGACCGCGACGCTCACCTACCACAACAGCCTTTGGGCCCAAGGATGTGCGAAGGGCGTCAGAACGCGCGCGGCGGCGAGCGGCGTCAGGCTTCTCCTCGACGAGGCGTATTCCCCGACCATGTCGGATGCGACGCCGCTGGTCAGCAAGATCAAGGCCGCCAACCCCGATGCGATCCTGAATTGCGGCTACCTGTCCGACGGTGTGCTGATCGCCCGGACGCTGAAAGAAATGCGCGTTAACGCCAAGATCCTCTGGATGTCCGATGGTCCGCCCAACCGCGCCTGGGGGAGCATTTTGGGCGATGTCGCGAACTACACACTCGGCACGACACACTGGGAACCGGGAGTTCCCTACACGGGCGCAAAGGCGCTCGCCGCGCTCTACAAGGAGAAGTACCACGAGGACATTTACGACAAGGTGGCCTTGGCGTGGGCCTCGCTCCAGGTCTACGAGCAGGCGATCACCGCAGTGAAGAGTCTCGACCAGGAGAAGATCCGGGACTACATTCGCAGCCATTCCTTCGATCTCGTCGTGGGCCCCACGAGATTTGCGGAAAACGGCATGCCAACGATTTCCACGCTGCTGGACGTCCAATGGGTGAACGGCAAGCGGATCGTCGTCTGGCCCAAGAAGGACCGGGTCCTGCACCAGCCGATCGACGGGCAGGACATCGTCTACCCCAAACCGGCAACTTGGTAGGAGCTCCAGGTAAAGGTCGGTCGTGGCCCTGTTGACCACCGTCTTGCAGGCGGTTGTAACGGGACTCCTGGTCGGTGGCATCTACGCCGCGATGGCGGTGGGACTTTCGATCATCTTCGGGGTCATGAAGGTCATCAATGTGGCCCACCCCGCCATCGCGCTTTTCTGCGCCTACATTGCCTACACCGCCTTTGCGATGTTTGGCATCGATCCGGTGGTCTCACTGGTTTTTTCGGTCCCGGCGGCTCTTCTGATCGGCGCCGTGATGTTCCGTATCCTGGTGCGACCGGTCCTGGGGGGACCGCCGCTCATCTCCCTGCTGCTTCTGTTCGGCTTCGCAAACTTTCTCGAGGGCGTGATGCTCCTCGTGTGGAGCGGTGATCCACGCTCGCTCACGCCTTTTTACTCCGCCAGCTCGATCCAATTGGGCCCCGTGATCCTCTCGGCGACGCGACTAATGGCCTTCATCGTCTCATGCCTCGTCGTGGCGGCTCTCGCGGTATTCCTCGGCAAGTCGTTCACGGGCAAGGCGATCCGGGCCACCATGCAGGACCGCCAGGCGGCGCTCCTCATGGGAGTGAACACGGACCAGGTTTCCATGGTCGCGTTCCTGTTGGGCGTCGGTACCACCGCGGTGGGCGGCACGGTGCTGGGGCTTGTCTATGCCTTCTATCCCGCCCTGCACCTGCTGTGGATCGGCAAAATCTTCTGCATCGTCGTGCTCGGCGGCGTCGGTAGCGTAAGCGGCGTATTGGGCGGCGCAGCAGTCCTGGGCGTGGCAGAAAGTCTGACCGCAACCTTCTTCCCCGCGGTCTGGGCCGAACTTGTGGCCTATGTGCTTCTGCTCCTGACGCTCTGGATCCGGCCGGCCGGGCTGTTTGGAAGAACCGGGTAATGCGCCGTCAAATCATCATGGTCGTGACGGGCACTGTTCTTGCCGCGATGATCGTGCTGGTCAAGCCGCCCATCTACGTCGTCCACGTCCTCCTGGTCGTCGCGATGTACATCACGATGGCGTCCGCGTGGAACTTTCTCGGTGGATTCACGGGCTACCCAAGCTTTGGCCACGGGGCGTTCTTCGGGGTCGGTGCCTACACCACCGCCATCCTTTTTCGCGACTTCGGGCTCTCGCCGTTCCTCACGGCACCGCTTGGGGGGTTCGTTGCCGCCATCCTGGCTGCAGCCATTGGATATCCCACGCTGCGATTGCGGGAAGAGTATTTCGCGATCGCCACCATGAGCGTGGGCTTTATCTTCCAGCTGATTGCGCGCAACTGGCAATTCACGGGAGGAGGACTCGGTCTCTACGTCCAGCCTCCGGAGTGGTACGACGTTCGTACGATCAATTCGC
>DAHVFK010000038.1 GCA_027317055.1 Betaproteobacteria bacterium
GCAGAAGATTGTTGCGCTTGTACTGCTCCACGCTCAGCTCGTAGGCCGCGGCCCGGGCGGCCAGCACCTCGTCGGTCCAGAGCGCGGTGTCATACACCGCGTTGGGATGCAGCGAGTTGACGCGGATGCCGTCCTTGTCCCATTCGAGCGCCGCCACCCGCGCCAGCTGATTGAGCGCGGCCTTGGAGGCCGAATAGGCCGCCGCGCCGGGGCCGGGTGCCGGCACGTTCTTCGACCCGATGACGACGATGCGCCCACCGCGCGGGGCCGACTTCATCAGCGCATGGCATGCCTGCATGACGTTCAGATTGGCCTCCACGTTGACTGCCATGGTGCTGCGCCAGGTCTGCGGTTTGATGTCCTGTATCGGCTGCGACGCGGGAAAGATGCCGGCATTCAGTACCACCATGTCCAGGCCGCCGTAGCGCTTCACCGCCGCGCTCAGCGCTGCATCGACTGCTTTCGGGTCGGTGACGTCGCAGGCGATTCCGGTGAAATCCGGACGCGTCCACAGGGTCTCGACCGCGGCGTTTCGATCCAGACCCACGACCGCCGCGCCCCGCTTCAGAAACGCCTCGACACAGGCCTTCCCGATGCCCGAGGCGGCACCGGTCACCAGCGCGACTTCGCCGGCGAACGGTGGCGTCGCGCCTGCCTTGCGTAGCTTGGCTTGCTCAAGGTCCCAGTACTCGATGTCGAAGATGTGGCGCTCATCGACTGCCTGCCAGCCGCCCAGCGCCTCGGCACGCAGGATGACGTTGATCGTGTGATCGTAGAGTTCCTCGACGATCGCCGCATCACGCGCCGTGCGGCCCGCCGCGGCAAATCCGAGCGCCGGATCCAGCACCATGCGCGGCGCGGGATCCAGCATTGTCTTTTTCACTTTTCCCTGCGCCGCGTGCCTTGCGAAGTAATCGCGGTAGCCGCGCGCGTACGCCTGCACGTCGAACCCGAGCATCGGCAGCGGCTTGGTGCGGATCACGTGATCCGGCGTAGCGGGCCCGCGCTGGGACAGGCGGCTCAACTCCGGATGCTGCGCGAACGAGAGGAACTTGCGGGAATCGTTGACCCTCAGAATCAGCGGAGCGCCAGCCAGGTCGGATATCGCGCGCCGCAACTGGGCGATCGCCTCGCGTGCGGCGTCCGGCGGTTTCGGCGCCGGCAGCGCGACTTGCCACGCCTTCTTTGAGGCCAGGTAATCCTCGGCCAGAGACACGAGCCTGATCATTCGCTCGTAGGACTGTTTGGCGTCGGCACCGAACGAAAACACTCCGTGCGACAGCAACACCATGCCGATGGTTTGCGGGCCCGCCTGCGCGGCGAACTCGCGCGCGCAGTATGCCGCCAGATCGAACCCGGCCATGATGTACGGTATCACCACGACCTTGTCGCCGTAGATTTCTCGCACGCGCTGCTCGCCGCGCGGCGCATTGCTGATCGAAAGCACGGCGTCGGCGTGGGTGTGGTCGACGTAGGCATGCGGCAGGATCGCGTGCAGGATCGTCTCGACCGAGGGCGAGGGAGCACCGGCGCGCAATGTGTGCGTGTTCAGCTCGTTGACCATTTGCGGGTCGGACAGCGCGGGCAGCTGCGCTAGACGCCGGACGTAATCGAGCGCGACAGGTGTGAAGCCGGCGACCTCGATCGTTTCCAGATCCCATCCGCTGCCTTTGACGTAGAGCACGTCTTCCGCTGCGCCGAAGAGGTTGGTCTGGCGCAGCTTGACCGAAGTGTTGCCGCCGCCGTGCAGGACGAGCGACCGGTCCATTCCCAGTAGCCGGGAGGCATAGACGCGCGGGCCGAGAGGACCGGAATGGCGCGCCGCGTCAACGTTGTTCCACAGACTACGCATAGCTATCCTGCAGCAAAACGTAAAATTATACTTTCACCCGATGATCAGAATTGAACTATCCGCATGGACCGAGGCGCGTGCCGAGGCAACTCACATCCGTGAGAGCGTGTTCGTGGCGGAGCAGGGCGTGCCGGCGGAGCTGGAGCTGGACCAGCACGATTCGAATTGCGTGCACGCGCTGGCGCGGGACGAAGCGGGCCGCGCCGTGGGCACCGGGCGGCTGCTGCCGGGGGAAGCGCACGGCGCTCGGATCGTCGCCCACGTGGGGCGCATGGCAGTGCTGAGGGAATGGCGCGGCAGGGGCGTCGGCGGCGCTTTGCTTGCGCGCCTGATCGAGGCCGCGCGGGAGCGCGGCGACACGGAGGTCGCGCTGTTGGCGCAGACCCACGCCCAGGGGTTCTACCGCGCGCACGGGTTTCTCGAAGAGGGCGAAGAGTTCCTCGAGGCGGGGATCCCTCACCGCGCGATGCGGCGCGTCCTCGCCTAATTCAGAGTGAATTCGAAGCGCAGGGTGTCAAGCTCGGCGCCGTCGGACCCGTAGGCGCGCTCCGCAAACCGCACCTTGCCGTCGGCGCCGACCACCAGTGCGCTCGACGAACGTGTTCCGTACGTCGGCGAGACGATGCGCGCCGCCGACAGCTGCCGCTCGCGCTCTGCGCCGACACCCGTGTCCGGGAGATCGCCTTGCGCGGCCTCGGCCGTGTCCGCCAACAGCGCCAGCAAGGGCTCGACCGCCGGCACGAGCTCGAGCACTTCGCCCAGGCGCCGCTTGCCCTGAGTCACCTTGGGCCAGGGCGTATCGAGCAGGTGATTGGACAATCCGTGAATGCCCGGCTCGACCTTGCGCGCGTGCCCACCGCGGTTCGATACCCACCACAACTCCGCTCGATCGCCCGCAAGGAAATTGAACCCGCGGTATGCTTTACCGTGCGTCTCGACGGCGGCCGCGGATGTGCTCGGCGCTTCGCCACTTACTAGGTAGCGGCTGGCGAGCACTCCGCGCGAAATCGCCTCGCGTGGCGCCGGCGCCGCGTCGCGATAGTTCGTCACCGCCGTGAACCTGCCGCCGCGGGTGACCCCGAGCCATGTACCCATGCCTTCCAGGTCGCGCCCGGCGAGGATTCCGGGTTGATCGTCCCAGAATCGGGCCGCGGCTGTCGGCCTGGCATGGAACTCGTCGCGATTGGCAGCGACCACCAACGGAAAATCCGGGTGTGCCCGCCAGGCGAAGACGATCAGGCACATGGCTCAGTCGACCGCGACGAAGAACTCGACTCGGCGGGCGCCGCCGGGCGCCAGACAACGGTACACACCCAGCCGTTCACACTCGCGCGCAAGCAGGGCTTCGAAGCGGGGCACGTCGTCGACGTCTGGATAGACTTCCATATACGTCGTCGGATCGTCGCGTCGCCTTTGCCAACAGCCCGTCACGCCGACCTCGCGCCGGACGACAGTGAACAGTTGCTCGACGACGTCTTGCAGTTCCCGCAATCGTTCGGGATCGACCCTGTAGTAGACGTAGACGCTTGCGGGACTCAAATTGAGTAGGGGAGGGGAAGGATTTCGAGCGCCGGGCCGGCCGGGGCGACCCGGATTGCGGCACCGTTCTCGACCGAGGCGATCGGCACCACTGCGAGTAGTTCTCTGCCGCCGTTTGCGGCGGCGACGCTTACGACGGTTCCGCTCGCCTGCCCCGGAAAGTCGTCGCTGTAGAGGTTGGTTCCAGGGCGGGCGTCGACCTGGGCGTCGAGCCGGCCGCGAATCATGCGCCGCTTGATCTGCCCGCGGTATTGGGCGCGCGCGACGATTTCCTGTCCTGGATAGCAGCCCTTCTTGAAATCGACGCCGCCCACCGCTTCCAGGTTGACCATTTGCGGGACGAAGAGATCCTGGGTCGCCTGCTCGATTAGCGCACGTCCGGCCCGAATATCGAGTAGCGCCCATTCGCCTTCGTCGGACATTACCGCGCCCAGGTCGGCTTGCAGACGCTCGGCCTGCGCTAGCGGGGCAACGACCAGGACCCGGTCCTGCTCGACGCGCGCCGCCGTCAGTTCCCCGTCGGTCGCGACCGCCATGGGTAGGTGGCCCAGCGTTACACCGAGTTCCGCGAGGCGAGCGACGGCGCGCTCGCCCCAGACTCCGAGCTGCGCATAGCGCTCGCCGAAATCCGAAATCTTGACCTTGGCGCGCAACACGAACATTCCGAGCCGCTTCGCCACGGGCGGCACGAGATCGGCCGCTAGCTGCAGCAAGATCCCATCCGGGCGCGGCAGCACGATGAAGCTCGCGAGCAGCCGGCCCTTGGCCGAGCACCAGCCGGCGAATCTGGCCTGATCAGCGGGCAGATGGTCGATGTCGTTCGTGAGTTGCGCATGGAGGAAGCTGCGCGCGTCGTCGCCCGCCACCGACAAAAGGCCGTACCGGCGAAGCCGTGTTACCCGCAACCCTGATTGATCTGGCGCCGCTGAGCTCATCGTCGACGAGTCACCACTCGTTCCGTCGTAAAATATTGATTTTACCCGTGTCAGCATACTCGGCCGACGACGATTCAGTTGCATACCTTGGTCAAACGCCTGTTGTTTCTGCTGGTCGCGGCCGGGCTGGGCTGCGCCATCTATGCTGCCTGGTATGTACGGACGCCGATCGCTCTCGACAAGCTTCCCGTAGAGTTCGATATTCCGCCCGGAACGGCATTGCGCGGCGCAATCCGCCAACTTACGACGGCGGGCGTGCGGGTCGGGGCCGGGCGGTTCGAGCTCCTGGCGCGTGTCCTGGGTCGTGCACAGGACATCAAGGCCGGCAGCTACGAGCTGACGCGGCCGGTCACGCCGCTCGAGTTGCTGGGCAAGCTGACGCGTGGCGACGTCACGCAAGCCGAGGTCAAGCTTATCGAAGGCTGGACTTTCCGTCAGTTTCGGCTTGCGCTCGACCAGAACCCCTACCTTCGGCACGAAACGCAGGGCCTGGACAAGGCACAACTCATGGCGCGAATCGAGGCCTCGGAGACCGAGCCCGAAGGGCTGTTTTTCCCGGATACATACCTGTTTGCCAAGGGCTCCGCCGACGTCGCCGTGCTGCGCCGCTCCTATCGTGCGATGCAGCGCCACTTGGCGCAGGAATGGGCGGCGCGCGACGCGAATGTGCCGTATCGCACCCCCTATGAAGCGCTGATCATGGCGTCGATCATCGAGAAGGAAACGGGCCGCCCCGCGGACCGCGACTTGATCGGGGGGGTGTTGCTTAACCGCCTGCGCATCGGCATGCGGCTGCAGGCAGACCCGACCGTGATCTACGGCCTGGGGGCAAGTTTCGACGGCAACCTGACCAAAGCCCACTTGCAGCAGGACGGCCCGTACAATACCTACACTCGCGCAGGTCTTCCGCCGACGCCGATTGACATGCCGAGCCTGGCTTCACTGCGCGCGGCGCTGCGGCCAGGCAAGACGGACGCCCTTTACTATGTGTCCCGCGGTGACGGATCGAGCGAATTCTCGCGGACGCTGAATGACCACAACCGCGCAGTGACGAAATACCAGCGCCTCAATCGGCACAGGCGCGACTGAGGGCGGCAAGGGCGGCGCATGAGCGAACTCGGGAAGCTGATCACTCTGGAGGGTGTCGACGGCGCCGGCAAGTCGACCCATATCGAGTTCATCGCGCAGCGGCTGCGCACGCACGGCAGGACAGTGCTGGTGACGCGCGAGCCGGGCGGCACCCCATTGGCCGAGAAGTTGCGTGAGCTCGTGCTGAACGAACCAATGGGTGCACTGGCGGAGACGCTGCTCATGTTCGCCGCGCGCGCAGACCACGTTCGTCAGCTGATCCGGCCGGCGCTTGAAGCCGGAAGTTGGGTCGTGTGCGACCGATTCAGCGACGCGACCGCCGCCTATCAAGGGGCCGGAAAAGGCGTTCCGATGGACCTTATCCAGCAGCTTGCCGAAGCGACGCACCCCGGCCTGCGTCCGGACAGAACGCTGGTATTCGATTGTCCGTACGAAGTCGCCCAACAGCGCTTGAACGCAACGGGCCGGCGACTGGACCGCTTCGAGCGCGAGGACCGCCAATTCTTCGAGCGGGTGCGAGAGGCATACCTCGCGCGCGGCATAGCGGAACCCGGCCGAATCCGACTCATTGACGGATCGACAAGTCTGGCGAATATTCAGAGAAATCTGGAAGATAACCTTTCATTTAATTGAAAATAAAGTGATTCACGACTGGAACAGGACCCTTTGGACTGACTTGGCGAGCACTGCCGAGCGGCTGCCGCACGCACTACTGATTCATGGTCCGGGTGGAATCGGCAAGCGGGCACTTGCCGAGCATTTTGCGCAATTCCTGCTGTGCGAGGGTCCGACGACCGAGTGCCCGTGCGGCCGCTGCGAGGCCTGCCGTTGGTTCGTCGCCGGCAATCATCCCGACGTGCGCTGGCTCGAGCCGGAAGCAATTTCCAAGCCGGTCGCGATCGAGGGTGAGGAGGCGGACCGGGCCGGCAGCCGGTCGGCCAGGCCAAGCCTCGAAATCAAGGTGGAGCAGGTGCGTGCGTTGGCGGACTTTCTCAACGTCGGCTCGCATCGCGGGCGGCATCGAATCGCGCTCGTACACCCGGCGGAAGACATGAACCTGCACGCAGCGAATTCGCTCCTGAAGAGCCTGGAGGAACCGCCTTCGGGTGCGGTCTTCGTGCTCGTTTCGCATCGCCCCGCGCGCCTGCTCGCCACAATTCGAAGCCGGTGTGTTGCGCTGCCGGTGGGTTTGCCCGAGCGTGCGGGGGCCGAGGCCTGGCTGCGTGCGAATGGCGTGGCCGACGCAGCCCGCTGGCTCGATTTTGCGGGCGGTGCCCCGCTGCAGGCGCTGGAATACGGTTCCGGACCGCGCGGGGAAACGGTTACGAGGCTGCTCAACACGCTACTGGCAGGTACGACTCAGGGGGCCGCGACCAGCGATCGCGAAGAGGTCGAGGCGCTTGCAGAGGTATTGCAAAAGCTCGCGCTCGACCGGGCATTCGCGGCTTTCGGCGCCGAGCCGAAATACGCCACGGGCAGTTCGGCAGCGACGTCTGCGTCGGCATACGAATGGCTTGCGTTCGCGCGCGCCATGGGGCACAACCGGGCGCTTGCGCGACATCCGCTGAATCCCAAGCTGTTCGCCTCGGATATGCTCGCCGCGATGCCTGCCTAGGGGAGACGGTGATGAGTGACGTCGAAGACAAGTCCGATAGCGCTGAAGGCGGGCGACCGAGCGTCCTTTCGCTCAACATTCGAGAAAAGAACGCGCTTTATGCCGCCTACATTCCCCAGGTGAAAAACGGCGGAATCTTCATTCCGACGGCTCGCGCACACCGCCTTGGCGACGAAGTGTTCATGTTGGTGTCGCTCCCGGACGAGGCGGCCAAGATTCCGGTAAGCGGGAGGGTGGTATGGATCACCCCGGCCGACGCTCAGGGCAAACGCGCCCAAGGGGTGGGGATCCAGTTTTCCGCTGACGAGGCTGGTCAATCGGCCAAGAAGAAGATAGAGGGGCTTCTCGCGGGGATGTTGGATAGCTCAAATGTAACGCATACTATATTAGTGTAAACATAATGATAACGTATAAACGATATATGTTAGGGTAGATTAATATCGTTATGTATTGAAAATAATAAAGTATCTTAGGATCGCTATTCTAATCCAGTTTCTTCGTATTCCTACGACACACTCCGCTCGCTGGACCGCGGGCTCGAACCTGAGACCCGACCGACCTCGCCGGCAATCCATCCTGGCGGTGCGCTATGGCGTCCTGGGGGCCGCTAGGATCATGCTGGCACGCGCCAATCCGACCTTTGAAGGGGGTTTTCTGTCACCCCCGATGCCCGGGCGAGGCGACTACGCCGGGCATTGCGGTACGAGCAGGGAGTAGATCGAAGGTTAAGCTTGGGCGGCGGGCAGTTGAAGGGGTTGAATCACATCCGTGCGTGACCGAACTGTGTATTTAACATAATACACATATGCGAACATTTAGATCAGTTCAGACGGCCCGCCGGTGGGATAGGAAACCTCGCCACGGGGATCCCCTCGTCCAGGAGCGCTTCGTGATCCTCCTGAGTTGCCTCGCCGCGAATCGGGCGAACGGGGGCCTGCTCGTAATGAATGCGCCTGGCCTCGGCCGGAAATTCCACGCCCACGTCCTCGGTCTTGGTCAGGATCTCGTCCAGCATCCGGGAGTACAAAATCTGCGCCAGCGCGAGCGCGTCGCGCCCCGCAGGCTGCGGATCCTGCCGCTCCGGCTGCGGAGCCGGTACCTTGGCCGGCTCGGCGCCCGTGTTGATCCGGGTCACCGAAGGCACCCGCTTGACGCTCGCCGAACCGCACTTCGGACAACTGAGCAATCCGCGCTTGCGCTGCGAGGAAAATTCCAGACGAGAGCCGAACCAGCCCTCGAAACGGTGCCCGTTGCCGCATAGCAGATCGAAGACGATCATGAATGAATTCTAACCGACAATGCGATACTACAGCGCCCGCCGGCGCACGAGCCTAGGGTTGGAAAAGCGATGATCGCCGACCGCATCGAAGCTAAATGGATTGACTTGTTTGCCGACGTATTCGCGCGCTGCAAAGTGTCTGCAGGCGACCTGTGCGCGGTATTGTCGGAATCGCAGTCGCGCGAGTTGAACGTCAGCCTCGCCGAGCTTGCGCTTTTGCGGCTGGGCGCCCGCGCCTTCCACGTCGTCGTCCCGACACCTCGCCAAGCCGCGCCGGTGCCGATCCGATCGACCGGCGCGTCCAACGTACTGCACGATCTGGGTGCCGCGATAAACGCTCTCGCCTCGTGTACCTTCGTCGCCGACTGCACCGTGGAAGGCCTGATGCACGCCCCAGAGTTGCCGCAGATCCTCAAGGGCGGGGCGCGCGTGCTCTACATTTCTGACGAGCATCCCGACGTGCTCGAGCGCCTCGCGCCCTCCCCCTCGGACCAGCAAAGGGTGAAGGCGGGAATGCGGCGGTTGCGCGAAGCAAAGCGCATGGAAGTCAGTTCGGCCGCGGGAACCAGGCTCGATATCCGGATCGATGGGGCACGCGTCGGAGGCGTGTGGGGGTACACGGAGAGACCTGGCACCTTGTCGCACTGGCCGGGCGGACTGTGCCTGTGCTTCCCGCGTACCGGGGCGGTCGACGGCACTCTGGTGCTTGCGCCGGGCGACCTCAATCTGACGTTCAAGCGGTATATCGAATCGCACGTAACACTCAGAATCGCAAGCGACTACGTCACCGCAATCGAGGGCACTTCGCTCGACGCCGAGCTGATGCGGGAGTATTTCGCGGCCTGGGGGGACCGTGAGGCCTACGCCGTATCCCACGTCGGCTGGGGCATGAACCCGCGGGCGCGCTGGGAGGCAATGGTCATGTACGATCGGCGAGACGTGAACGGAACCGAGCAGCGCGCCTTCGCAGGGAACTTCCTTTACTCGACCGGCGCCAACGAGGTCGCGGGACGCTACACCCTGGGCCATTACGACCTGCCCCTACGGCATTGCACCATACGGCTCGACGGCGCGACGATCGTTGAGGACGGACAACTGCGGGGCGAGCTGGCGTGAGCCCGCCTGCATACGTCGAACAGGGCCGCGGCGGTGATACGCTGGTTTTCCTGCATGGGGTCGGCGGCGGACACGCCGCGTGGGACGATCAGCTTCCCTACTTCGCCGGACTCGGCTATCGGGCGGTGGCTTGGGATCAGCCCGGCTACGGCGAGAGTCCGCTGGTCGAGCCGTACGACTTGGAGCGGGTTGCAGGCGCCCTACTGTCACTGATCGAGCGTCTGGGCGATTCACCGGTGGTCCTGGTTGGGCACAGCATGGGCGGATTCGTCGCCCAAGAGGCCTACGCCCGTTTTCCGCAACGTATCAAGGCGCTCGCGCTGTGCTTCACCAGCGCGGCATTCGGCGGCTCAGGCGGCGACTTCCAGCGCCAGTTCATCGCCGCGCGCATTGCGCCGCTGAACCAGGGCCGATCCATGGCCGAGATCTCCGCACGGTTAATGGCGAGCATGCGGGGCAGCAGGTCCCGGCCCGGCGGCCTCGAGCGCGCCCAGCAGATCATGGCCGGAGTGCCGCCCTCGACCTATCGCAAAGCCGTCGAACTGCTCACAACCTTCGACCGGCGCGCGCTGCTGCCCCGGATCGAAATTCCGACTCTGCTACTCGCAGGCGGAGAGGATCGAACCGCCCCGCCCTCTGTCATGGAGCGCATGGCGCAGAAGATTTCCGCCGCGGAATACGTCCTGCTCGACGGCTGCGGGCACCTTGGCCCGATGGATCAGCCTGCGGAATTCAACCGCGCCCTTGCCGCATGCCTCGAGCGCCACACGAATCGGAAAAAAGCATGACCTCCATCCTGTCCGGTATCGATCCACGCTACTCGGTGACCGGATCCAACTATCCGCTGAGCGCGAAGCAAAGGGACCTGGTTGCGCTCGCAGAGTCCGTCGGCCCCGTCTTCTCGCAGCGCGCGGCACGATACGACCGTGAAGCGAGCTTCCCGTTCGAGAACTATGACGACCTGCGCCGGACCGGCCTGCTCGGCCTGTGCGTGCCCGAGCGCTTCGGCGGCAAAGGCGCGGACCTACGGAGCTATGCGATCGTTTCGGCGACGCTCGGCAAGTACTGCGGCGCTACCGCCCTCACTTTCAACATGCACGCGTGCTCGACCCTATGGCCCGGCATCCTTGCGGATGACCTCGACATGACGGCCGACCAGAAACGAGAGCACGAGCTCCATCGGACGATCCACTTCGAGCGCGTGGTCGGGCAAGGTGCGGTCTACGCTCAGCCGTTCTCCGAGGGCAGTGCGGCCGCCGCCGGCAAAGCGCCGTTCGGCACTCTCGCCTCCAAGGTCGACGGCGGCTGGCGGATCAGCGGCAAAAAGATCTTCGCCTCGCTCGCGGGTGCGGCCGATTACTACGGCGTCCTGTGCACCGAGGACAAGCCGGACCGGACGATGCGAGACACGCTCTACATGGCGGTTGCGGGGGACGCGCCGGGGCTCACGATAACGGGGGACTGGGACCCCCTGGGGATGCGCGGCACGGTTTCCCGCACCCTGCTGTTCAAGGACGTGTTCGTCCAGGACGATGCCCAGATGATGCCGCGCGGCGTTTACTTCCAGGCGGCGAGCCGATGGCCGCACATGTTCACCACCCTGGCGCCGACTTACTTCGGCATTGCCATTGCCGCCTTTGAATTCACGGTTAGGTATTTGCGCGGTGAAGTCGATGGCATGCCGCCCGTGAAGCGCCGGATGTATCCGACCAAGCAGATTGCGGTTGCCGAAATGCTGGTCACGCTCGAGCAGACCAGGGCGCTGTTCCTGCGCATGCTCGATGACGCCCGCGTCGACCCCCCAAAGGATGCACGCCTGCGCGCCTACGCGGCGCAGTACACCATCATGGAAAATGCGAACGACCTGTGCCGCCTTGCGATTCGGACCTGCGGCGGCCAGTCGATGCTGAAAGCGCTGCCTCTCGAGCGACTCTACCGCGACTCGCGCTGCGGCGCCCTGATGCTGCCGTGGACCGCCGAACTGTGCCTTGACCGAATCGGACGCGAAGCGCTCTACGAACCGGGCGAAAGCGACGACTGAAGTGAATCTATCGCGCATCATCGAGCGCTGGGCAGAGCATTTTCCCACCAAGCCGGCGGTTCATTTTCGCGGCACGGATCTCAGTTACGCGGTTCTGTGGGAGCGGATCGAAGAGGCGACGCGCGCGCTCGGATCGCGCGGAATCGTGCGCGGCGACCGGGTTGCGTTTCTCGGCTACAACAACCCTGACATGCTGGTGCTGCTATTTGGGCTAGCGCGCCTGGGTGCAATCCTGGTGCCACTCAACTGGCGCCTAACGGTAGCCGAGCACCGACTCATCGTGCAGGACTGTGCGCCGCGACTTCTGTACACCGAGCCGGAGTTCGCCGCGCACGCCGCTGAGCTCGGGGCGTCGTCGTGCCTCACCCTCGACGGTAGATGGCGCGAGGGCGAGGCCATGCCTGCCCTTCCCGGCAGCGACGATGACGACATGCTGGTGATGTACACATCGGGCACGACGGGTCGTCCCAAGGGCGCCGTACTGCGCCAGAGCGCGCTGTTATGGAACGCGCTCAATTCGATCCATGCGCACGACCTTTCCCAGCTTGATCATGTACTAAGCCCGCTGCCGATGTTCCATGTAGGCGGCTTGAACAACCAGACCTTGCCTGCGCTGCTGGCGGGCGCGACGGTGACCCTGCAGCAACGCTTCGAACCCGGGCAATGGCTGGCGGAAGTCGCCGCGCGACGGCCGACCATCAGTCTGCTCGTGCCGGCCACGATGCAGGCCGTGCTTGCTCACCCGAATTGGGATAAGACCGATCTGTCGTCGCTGAAGATGATCAATTCGGGCTCGATGGTGGTTCCAGACTCCATGATCCGGGCATTTCACGCGCGCGGCATCCCTGTGGGCCAGATCTACGGCTCGACCGAAACGGCCCCGATCGCGTCCGTGCTCCAGAAGGAGGACGCGATGACGATGGTCGGCAGCGCCGGCAAGCCAGCACTTCACTGCGAAATCAGGATTGCTGTCGACGATCGTGGCACAGAAGCCCCCGCGGGCACGGTGGGCGAGATATGGGTTCGCGGGCCCAACGTGATGCGCGGTTACTGGAACGATCCCCAGGCAACCGCGGGCGTATTCCACGAGGGGTGGTTCAAGACCGGCGATCTGGCGCGTCGTGACCACGGCGGATTCCTGTGGATCGCCGGGCGTATCAAGGACGTCATCATTTCGGGCGGCGAAAACATCTATCCGGCCGAAATCGAGAACGTGCTGGCCGACTGCCCGGCAGTCGCGGAATCCACGGTTATCGGCGTTGAAGACCCACGGTGGGGGGAGACCGCGTGTGCATGCATCGTGCGCCGCCTCGGCGCTGCGCTCGACGAGAGTGGCGTGCTGTCGCTATTTCACGACCGCCTAGCCCGCTACAAGCATCCGCGCCGCATTGTATTCGTGGACGAGCTGCCGAAGAACGCCATGGGGAAAGTGCAGAAATTCGAGCTCAAACGCCGTCTCGGACCGGGCTAGTTCATTACAATACGGGGGGTTCGGTTCCAGAGGCCATGCCGTGAATCTCTCCAAGTCCATGTACGCCGACGTCCTGGTGCTTTCTCCAGCGGGGAGGCTCGACCACGACAACTGCGCGGCTTTTCACAGCGCTCTCGAGCGCTACTTGGAGGAACCGGGAAGCACGGCGGCGCGCGGCGTTGTGTTTGATCTCGGGGCCCTGGAATACGTTTCGAGCGCGGGTCTGCGCTGCTTCATGCTGGCGGCGAAGCAGGCTCGGGCGCACGGCGGCAAGATCCTGATCGCGGCCATGCAACCGGTGGTGGCCGAGATATTCGAGATCAGCCGTTTCAGCATGATCCTGGAAGCCTTTCCAACGGTGCGCGCCGCGCTGGAATCTCTTTCGCCGGAATCCGCACTAGCCTACGATCGGGCCTGACGTGCGGGTCCGGTTCTGGGGCACTCGTGGCTCGATTCCGGTCTCACTGACTTGGCGCGACGTGCGGGACCGACTGGTGGAGGCTCTCGTGGCCGCCAATGGCCAGCAACTCGATACGATGGAGAAGGCTAATGCCTTCGTCGAGCGGCGCTTCCCCTTTTCGCTTCGTCGGACCTACGGCGGGCACTCGGCCTGCGTCGAATTCGAGCCAGGCAGCAAGGAATATTTCGTCTGCGACATGGGTAGCGGCGCGCGGGCGTTCGGCGAACATGTGCTCGCGCGCAACGCGGGACAACCGGCAGTCGTAAACGTGTTCATGTCGCACGTGCACTGGGACCACATCATGGGATTCCCATTCTTCGGGCCAGCCTACTTGCCGGGAACACGCATACGTATCCACGGCTGCCACGACGTGATCGAGCACGCGTTCCGGCTGCAGCAATCTCCTCCCTGCTTCCCGGTGCCGTTCGATCATCTCGCGGCGAGTATCGAGTTCATTCGGCTCCCGTCGGGGCAGACGACTCAGGTTTCAGGCGTCGCCGTAACGCCGAAATTGCAGCTCCATGACGGCGACTCCTACGGCTATCGTTTCGAGTGCGGTGGCAAGAGTCTCGTCTACACCACTGACTCCGAGCACAAGCTCGAAAGCGACCTGAATACGGATGGGTTCGTTCAACTCTTTCGCAATGCCGACCTCGTTGTGTTCGACGCGATGTACTCGCTCGCTGACGCGGTTTCGGTGAAAGCGGATTGGGGGCATTCGAGCAACGTCATGGGCGTAGAGCTGTGCCAGATCGCGAGAGCGAAGCGCATCGCGCTGTTCCATCACGAACCGGCCAATGACGACGCCGACATCGAGCAAATCCTGCGAGAGACGGTGCGTTTCGAGGAGCTCACGCAACAAGGACACCGGCTCGAGGTGCTGGCGGCGTACGACGGCCTGGAGCTCGACCTCTAAGGATGATGTCCGCCAAGCGCGCGGCCGGCGTGGCAGTGCTGTTGGCCAGCGCACTGGCGATTATCCTGCAGCCACCGTTGGTGCGCTCCGTGCGCGACCTCCTGTTCGACGGCTATCAGCGGCTCTACCCGCGGGAAAGAAAATCGGCACCGGCAATTATCGTGGCAATCGACGACCAGTCGCTTGCCAGGTACGGCCAATGGCCTTGGCCACGCGCGCGTATTGCGGAGCTTCTGCGGCGAATTGCCGCAACCGGCCCGGCGGTGATCGGAGTCGACATCCTTTTTTCGGAGCCGGACGAGGCGTCTCCAGACGGTTCGGGCGATGCCGCATTGATGCAGGCGATCCGCGGCAAAAAGGTCGTGCTCGCCGTTGCCGGCTTGCCATACCGTGACGCTCGCTTTCCGGCGCCGCCGAAGGTGGCGCCCGTCAGGCTGTATGCCCCGCACCCGCCGCCGTTGCCGAAGTTCGAGGGGCAACTGCAGAGCCTTCTCGAGCTGGATCGGGCCGCGGCCGGACGCGGTCTGATAAACGTGGGCGAGCCGGAGCGCATCATTCGGCAAGTACCGATCATGGCTCAGATCGGCGAAGTGTACGTGCCGTCGCTCGCGGTCGAGATGTTCCGCGTCGCGGCAGGGCTTGGCTCGATACGCCTCGACGCAAGTGGCCACGA
>DAHVFK010000390.1 GCA_027317055.1 Betaproteobacteria bacterium
TCCACGGATACACGCTCGCCCGCGCGCAACTCGTCGAGGGACTTGCCCGAGAGCTTTCCGTAGCCGGGAAACTTGCGCACCGCGAAATTGACGTCGCCGTCGGCCGCGCGGTATGCCAAGCCGCGCCGCTCGAGGGCGGAGATCATGTCGAGCATCTGCGGCACGAAGCGCGTGGCGCGCGGCTCGTGATCGGGCGCTTCGACGCCCAGCGCCGCCGCGTCCTCCTCCATGTAGCGTATGTAGCGCGCGGTGAGCTCGCCTATCGATTCACGATTCTCGATCGCGCGCCGGATGATCTTGTCGTCGATGTCAGTGATGTTGCGCACATAGATGACGCGATAGCCGCTTTCGCGCAGCCATCTGCGCACGACGTCGAACACCACCATCACTCGCGCATGTCCCAGGTGGCAATGGTCGTACACCGTCATGCCGCAGACGTACATGCGCACGCTACCTGCGTGGATCGGCGCGAAGTCCTGCTTTCTTCTACCGAGCGTGTTGTAGATCGTGAGCATCCGGAGCCACTATGCTCGCCGCGTTCGCGTGCCGGTCGAGGGAACTATGCGCAGCGCAGGCATTCAAATGCCTCGGAAAGCGCACGCTGCAGTGCAGAATAGTCGTTCGAAGTTGTCGCAGGCCGGGGGTTAGTCTAGAATGCTCTGTTTCCTAGAGCCTTGAAAAGTATAACACAATGGTCGATTCCGTTCTGTGTCGCATGGCATTCCAGCGCATCGTCCGGGCGCTGCTGTTCGGCGTCCTGCTGGGCGCATCCGCGGCGCATGCAGACGACATGCAGCAGGCGAACGCTTTGCTCAAGGCGGGCCACTATCCGCAGGCGCTCGAGCACGTGAACAGGTTGATCGCGGCCAAGCCCCAGGATCCGCAGGCGCGCTTTCTCAAAGGACTCATCCTTACCGAGCAAGGCGATACCAAAGACGCGATCGAAGTCTTCCAGAAGCTCACGCAGGATTACCCTGACCTGCCCGAGCCATACAACAACCTCGCGGTGATCTACGCCGGCCAGGGACAATACGAAAGGGCACGCACAGAGCTCGAAAAATCCATCCGCACCCACTCCAGCTACGCCACCGCCTACGAGAATCTGGGCGACGTCTACGCCAGGCTCGCGAGCCGGGCCTACGACAAGGCGCTGCAGCTCGACTCCTCCAACTCGACGGCGCAAAGCAAACTGATGCTGGTGCGCAGCCTGGTCGGTGCCGGGCCGCAGCCTGTCGCCACCGTGGCGGGCAAGGTCGCCAAGCCGGTCGAGGTGGCGGCGGCGCCGCCCTCGCCCGCACCGACTCCGGCACCGGCTCAGCCCGAGCCCGAGGCCAAGTCCCCGCCGGCAGTCGCAGCGGCAGCGGAAAAGCCGCCCGCGCCGGAGTCCGCGCCGAAACCGGCGGCCGACCCGCGCAGCGAGGTGCTCGCGGCGGTCGATGCCTGGGCCAGCGCCTGGTCGAGCCGGGATGTCGACGCCTATCTCGCGCACTACGCCCCCGACTTCGAGACGCCGCGCGGCGAGCCGCGTAGCGCATGGGAAAAGCTGCGCCGCAGCCGCATCGCTGGGCCCAAGTCGATCGCAGTCGAGATCAAGTCGCCCGAGGTGACACGGGTGAGCGACACGGCGGCGCGCGTCACGTTTCACCAGGTTTACCGCTCCGACCGCTTCAGCGGTAGCAGCAACAAGACGCTCGACATGGTAAAGATAGACGGACGATGGATGATCCGGCAGGAGCGGGTAGGCGGCTGATGGCGAGGCGCGCGCCGCGGCTCCTCTTCGCGCTGGCGATCTTCTACGCATCGCTCGGTCCCGCTATCAGCCAGGCGCGCTCGCCGGACGCCGAGCTCGAGCACGGGCTTTCCGGCGTCATCCAGGCCATCGAAAAGGACCGTCCCGACGTCGCGCTCGAGCGCGTTGACGCGCTTATCGCCGCGCATCCGACGTTCCGCCTCGCGCACCTGATCCGGGGCGACTTGCTCCTGGCGCGCACGCACCCGCTGCAGACGTTCGGCGACGTGGCGAAGACCGTTCCGCGCGCAAAAGTCGAGGGGCTGCGCGAAGAGGCGCTCGCGCGCCTGCGCGCGCTACGCGCCCGCCCGGCAGCGGACCGCGTTCCACGCTACGTTCTGCAGCTGAATCCCGAGCAGAAGTACGCGATCGTCGTCGATTCGCAACTGTCGCGGCTCTACCTTTTCAGGAACGTGGGCGGCCAGCCGCAGTACGTGGAGGACTACTACGTCACGCTCGGCAAGCGTGGGATGGAAAAGACGCGCGAGGGCGACCAGAAGACCCCGATCGGGGTCTATCACGTGGTAGCGAACCTGCCGCGCAAGGAGTTGACCGACTTCTACGGCGCAGGCGCCTTTCCCATCGACTATCCGAACACGTGGGACAAGCTGATGGGGCGCAACGGGCACGGGATATGGCTGCATGGAACCCCTTCCAGTACCTACAGCCGTCCGCCGCGCGCCAGCGATGGATGCATCGTGCTCGCCAACCCGGATCTCGAGTCGGTCGGGCGCTATGTGCAGATCGGGCTAACGCCGGTGATTATCGCCGATGAAATCCAGTGGAGCAGCCCCGCCGCCGTCGAGGCGGACCGTAAAGCGCTCGCGCACGCGATCGACGCCTGGCGCTCCGACTGGGAAAGCATCGATACCGCGCGCTACCTGAGCCACTACTCGAAGCGCTTCCAGGCCAACGGTCAGGACTATGCGGTCTGGGCGGCACGCAAGCGCAAGATCAATTCCGCCAAGAAGTGGATCAAGGTCGGGATTTCGGATCTCGCCATGTTTCGCTATCCTCGCGAGCGCGACTTCGTGGTGGTCAGCTTCGACCAGAACTACCGCTCGAACAATCTCTCGAACGTGATTCGAAAAATACAGTACTGGTCGAAGGAAAACGGCAGCTGGAAGATCCTCTACGAGGGTGCTGGCTGACTCCTCCCCGGCGCCGCAGCTTGCGCCTTTCAGCGTAAACACCAATGAACCTGCTCAAGCTCTGGAAGCCTCTTTTCATTCTCTCGGCCGCCGCCGCCTCTCCGGCTGCCGCCGCCGCGACTCACGTCGAGATAAAGACGAATCTCGGCGCTATCCGGCTCGAGCTCTATCCGTCGAAGACGCCAAAGACCGTGGCCAACTTCCTGCAGTACGTGCGAGAAGGCCATTACAACGACACTATCTTCCATCGCGTGATCGACGGCTTCATGATTCAGGGCGGCGGATTCGACGGCAGCTACAATCATAAACCGACGCGCGCGCCGATTCCCAATGAAGCGCAGGCCGGCGTCGAGGCTGGGCTGAAGAACGACACCGGCACGGTCGCCATGGCGCGTACCTCGAACCCGAACTCCGCGACCGCGCAGTTCTTCATCAACCTCGCGGACAACGCATTCCTGAACTGGGGCGACCCGCGTGGCGACGGCAGCGGCTATGCCGTCTTCGGGAAGGTGGTTTCGGGTTTCGACGTCGTGACCAGGATCGCGAAAACGCCGACCGGACGCGGCGGCCCCTTCGCCAGCGACGTGCCGCGCGACCCAATCGTCATCGAGTCAATGACGCTGGTCGACGGTCGCTAGCCGGCAGCGTGGGCCCGGACCTGCTCATCTCGGACCTGCACCTTTCGCGCGAGCGACCGTTCATCACCGGTCGCTTCCGTGAATTCCTGAAGGACCAGGCGGCCGTAGCGCGGACGCTCTACATTCTGGGCGACCTGTTCGATTACTGGGTCGGCGACGATGAGCTCGGTGCGCCGGGAGC
>DAHVFK010000391.1 GCA_027317055.1 Betaproteobacteria bacterium
GCCGGTGGCCTTGAGCACGCGCAGCGGGAAGTCGCGCCACTGGCGGATCGAGCCGAGGCCTTCGTGCAGGAATACCAATTCCGGCTTCGCGGGATCGTCGCCATCCAGCAATTCGTATTCGAGCTTGTGCCCGGCGGCGGTGAGAAACGGCATGCGCGCGAGAATATCATTCGCGCATAATGCGCGCTCGATGCGCGCCGCGGCCTACTTCATCCTGCTGGCAACCCTGACGCTGTGGTCGGGCAACTGGATCGTGGCGCGCGCGGTGCGCGCCGACATCGCGCCCGGCGTCGCTACCATGGGGCGCCTCGTGCTGGTGCTCGCGCTGCTCGCGCCTCTGGTGTGGCGCACCCTGCCGCCCAAGCTGCGCGCGCTCGGCCCGCGCGACTGGCGCGTGCTCGCCGCGCTCGGCTTCTTCGGCGGCGGGCTACACTTGGCGATGCAGTGGCTCGGGCTTCACTACACCACCGCCACCAGCGGCACGCTGTATCTTTCCACCACGCCGATCTTCATCCTGCTGCTCGCCGCGCCGCTGCTGGGCGAGCGGATCCGGCGCCGCCAGTGGATTGGCGTCGCGATCTCGTTCTTCGGCGTAACGCTGATCGCCACCCGCGGCGACCTGGAAGGCGTTGCCACCCTGTCGTTCAACGTCGGCGACCTGCTCGCGCTCGGCTCGATGGCGATGTGGGCCTCGTACACTGTATTTCTCAGGCTGCGGCGCGACGCGCTCAACACGCTCGAGTTCATCACCGTGGTGTGCGTCTTCGGCATGTTCTGGATGACGCCGTGGGTGCTGTGGGAAATCGCGCACGGCACCGAGGTACTGCTGTCGGCGCGCGGCGCGCTGGCGGTGGCCTACTCCGCGATCGGGTCGCTGCTGCTCGCCTACGCCGGCTGGAGCTACGTCGTGACGCGCCTGGGCGCCGCGCGCGCCGGCGTCACCATGCACCTGATGCCCGCGCTCGGCGTGCTCATGGCAACGGTGTTCCTGGGCGAGGTGCCGCACTGGTTCCACTTCGCCGGCATCGCGCTGATCCTGTCGGGCGTCGCGCTGTCCTCTTCGCGCGCGCGCGTTGCCGCCGCCGCATGAAGCCGGTCGCCTTCGACGCCGCGCTGCGCGCGCGCCTGACGCAGAACCTGGCGTTGAGCGAGCACGCGCCGCTCGACGAGGGCGGCCTGAAGCGCGCCGCGGTGTGCGTCATCATCACCGACGACGGCCGCGGCGAGGCAGCGCTGCTGCTGACCCGGCGCGCCGAGCACCTGAGCGCGCACTCGGGCCAGTTCGCGCTGCCCGGCGGACGAGTCGACCGCAGCGAAAGCGCGCTCGAGGCGGCGCGGCGCGAGGCGCGCGAGGAGATCGCGCTCGAGCTCGCGCCGGAGGATTTTCTCGGACGACTGGACGACTACCCGACGCGCTCGGGCTACCTCATCACCCCCCTCGTCGCGTGGTGCGCGAGCGCTTCCGAACTTACTCCCAACCCCGCGGAAGTAGCGCAGATTTTCCGCGTGCCGCTGGCCGATCTCGGCCGACCCGGCTCGCCGCAGTTCGTTTCCATTCCCGAGTCCGAGCAGCCGGTGGTGCGCTACCCCCTGCTCGGCACCCTGATCCACGCCCCGACCGCGGCGGTGATGTACCAGTTCATGGAAGTCGCCCTGCTCGGCCGCGCCACCCGCGTGGCGCACCTCGAGCAGCCGGTCTGGGCCTGGCGTTAGGACCGGACGCTTTCTTTCCGGCACCCCGGAACAGGCGTAGGCTTTTCAACGGAATCCAGACTATGACGCTGCAGAAACTGCTCGGAATCGAGCTGCCGATCATCCAGGCCCCGATGGCGGGCGTGCAAGGCAGCACGCTCGCGGTGGCGGTGTCCAGCGCGGGCGCGCTGGGCTCGCTGCCTTGCGCCATGCTTGGCGCAGACGGCTTGCGCAAGGAGCTTACGACGATAAAGGCGCAAACCGACCGACAATATAACGTCAACTTCTTTTGCCACGTGGCGCCTGTGCCCAGCTCCGAGCGCGAGGCGGCCTGGCGCGCCAGGCTCGCGCCGTATTACGCCGAGCACGGCATCGACCCGCGCGACATTCCGTCGGGACCGGGTCGCAACCCCTTCGGTGCGGACTCCGCCGAAGTGCTGGAGGAGTTCAAGCCCCCGGTGGTGAGCTTTCATTTCGGTCTGCCGCCGCCCGAACTGCTCGCGCGCGTGCGCGCGCTGGGCGCGAAGATCCTTTGCTCCGCGACGACCGTCGAAGAGGCGCGCTGGCTGGCCGCGCGCGGCGTCGACGCCATCATCGCGCAGGGCCTGGAGGCAGGCGGGCATCGCGGCATCTTCCTGTCGGAAGACCTGAGCACGCAGGTCAGCACGTTCGCGCTGCTGCCGCAGATCGTGCGCGAAGTGAAGCTGCCGGTCATCGCCGCGGGCGGTATCGCCGACGCGAAGGGCGTCGCCGCCGCCATGGCGCTTGGCGCAGCGGGAGTGCAGATCGGCACCGCCTATCTGCTCTGTCCCGAGGCCACGACTAGCGCGGTCCATCGCGCCGCGTTGCAGAGCGAGGCCGCACGCCATACCGCGCTCACGAATCTTTTCACCGGGCGCCCGGCCCGCGCGATCGTCAACCGCGTCATGCGAGAGCTCGGGCCGATCGGCACAGCGGTTCCCGCGTTTCCGCTCGCCGTCGGCGCCATCGCCCCCTTGCGCGCCAAGGCGGAGGCCCGGGGCTCGGGCGATTTCTCGCCCCTGTGGTCGGGCCAGAACGCGAGCGGCTGCAAGCAGGTGCCCGCGGGCGAGTTGACGCGGGAATTGGCGGCCGGAAATCCCGGGTCGGGTTAGGCTTGGGCCTCTCGCGACGAGAGGCAAGGCATGGGAACAAAAAGCGAAGTCTGGCCGAACGGCATTCCGGCGCTGGGCCAAGTGGCTCGGCGCTCGCGGGCGGTGACGGCGCGCGACATAGGGCTTTTCACCGACATCAGCGGCGACCGCAATCCGCTGCACTACGACGAAGCCGCAGCGCGCGCGACACGCTTCGGCGGCATCGTGGTCCAGGGCGGCGTCACGAGCGCGATCCTGAACGCGGTCGTGGCCGAGGACCTGCCCGGGCCCGGCACCGTGTTCCTGCAGGTCAACTGGACCTTCAAGGCCCCGGTGCGGCCCGGCGACACGATCACGGGCGAGGTCAAGGTGACCAAGGTGCGCGAGGACAAGCCGATCACCGAGCTCGAGACGCGCGTGCTGCTGGCCGACGGCACGGTCGTGCTGGAGGGCAGCGCCGCGTGCTACACGATGCCGCTCAAGCAAGGCTAAAGCGATGATCGAATCCATCCTGCTCACCGCGGCGCGCGTGGTCACGTTCGAGAATCAGCGCCGGCTGACCAACGCCAGCAGCTTCTTCTTCGAGCGCGACGGGCGGCTGTTCCTGGTGACGAGCCGGCACGTGATGAGCGACGAGTCGAGCAAGCACTTCCCGAACCGGATCGAGATCGAGCTGCACGTCGACCTGGACAACATGGCGCAGTCGACCGGGTTCTCGATTCCGCTCTACCGCGACGGCAAGAGCCTGTGGCGCCAGGCCACCGACAGCGCGGGCGAGATCGACGTCGCGGTGATCGAGATCGAGCGCGCCGCGCTGCCAGCGACCGCGGCCTACCGCGCCTTCACCCCGGCGCACTTCGCGGATCCGGGCGCCCAGGTCGAGGTCGGCACCTCGCTGCTGGTGGTGGGCTTCCCGCTCGGCTTTCACGACACGCTGCACCAC
>DAHVFK010000392.1 GCA_027317055.1 Betaproteobacteria bacterium
TCACAGCATCACGCTCGAAGCGGATGCGCGGCACCTCCTGACAGATGTTTGGACATCCGCCGGAGTCCTGATCGCGGTGGCGCTGGTGGCCCTGACCGGATGGCTGCGCCTCGACCCGTTGATCGCGTTCGCGGTCGCGATTAACATCCTGTGGACGGGGACGCGGCTGATGCGGCGTTCCGTCGCGGGATTGCTCGACGCCGCGATACCGGTATCCGAGCGCGAGGAAATTTCCAAGATCCTGCAGGAGTACACCAAGCGCTACGGCGTGGCGTTTCATGCCGTTCGCACGCGCCGCGCCGGAACGCGGCGGTTTGTATCCTTTCACCTGCTGGTGCCTGACGAGTGGACCGTCAAGCACGCGCACCAAATCGCAGAAGAGATCGAAGCGCGCATCGGTGCCTTGGTTCCGAACGCCTCGCTGATCAGCCATATCGAGCCGATCTTGGACCCACGCTCGTACGACGACATGGGATTGGACCGCTAGGCCGGAACGGTCTCCCTCAGCGCGATGGTTTCGTAGTCGACCAGCGAGGGTACGTCCGGGGCGATGTGCATCTGCCCGGCCGCCAGTTCCATGACGACAGATGCGACAGACTCGATGCGCGCTTCAGCGGGCAGGGACGAATCCGGACGGCGGCAGATCGACAGCAGTCCTTCGCTCTCGTCGCGCAGGATCCGCTGCAGCTCCGCGACACCGATCCTGCCTCGACTCTCGACCAGCGCGCGCGCGCGCGTCAGGCGCGGCACCGACGACAGACTTGGCGCGAGGGCGGTCTGGCCGCGCTCGCCGTCGGGGGCCAGAAAGTGGTTGGTATGGCACAACACGCCGCCTTCGCCCCGTAGCACCTGCAAGCCTGCAGGCGAGAACTCGAGGTTCGCGGCGTCGCCCGACGCATCGGCGCACAGAACGTTGGACGAGGCACCAAAGCCAAGCGTGCGCGCCATCTCGATCGCCTCGGCAACACTGCGACAACCGAGCAATGCTCTGAGCAGCGGATGCACCGGCGTGCCGGGACGGGTGCCGTCTGCGCTCGAGCGGAGAATGTTCAGGCACACCCCGAAGCCGTGCTCGTTGAGGCCGATCTTTGCCAGCATCCCGGCTTCGGTGAGGGTAAGACACGACGCCTCCCCCGGATTGCGCGTGCGCAGCACGACCAGCGCGTCGCGTTGCGCGCCGAGCCAATCCCAGTTTTGGGCCAGAAGCGTCGCGCCCGTCGCGCTCGCGGAGCGCGGTACCGCTATCGCCGTGCACTCTCCCCAATCCGGCACGCCGCTGGCGCGGTTGCCGGCATCCAGCTCGCGCCAGCTCGGGTGCGGGTCGCCGGGAAACGTCGGCGGCAGGATCTCGGTACGCGCGTTCAGTGCCAGGATCTCGTTCGCCTGCCGTCCCGAGCCTTCGGCAATGCCCTCGATTTCCTCGAGCAGTTGACCGCTGAGCGCGCCGATTGCGTCGCTAAAGCCCTCGCCGCGGCGCTGCGCCTCGCGCCAATCTATGCCGCAAAACGCAAATAGCCGGGCGTAAGTCGCCACCGAACGGGCAACGCGGTGCCTGGCGGCTGCACCGTGCATCCGACCGCGCTCGCGCGCGCTACCATGCGCATCGATCACAGGGAACATGCGAATCCTCCTAGAGGATGCGGCATGCTTGGTCGAACTCGAAGCGGGGATTACGCGCGAAAACCTTCGACGGATCGCCGTATCCCAGATTCACCAGAAAATTTGACTTGAACCGTCCGTCGGGAAAGAACGACGCGTCCACCTTGGCGTTGTCGAAGCCCGACATCGGACCGCAGTCAAGCCCCAGCGCGCGCGCCGCAAGGATGAAGTATGCGCCTTGAAGCGAACTGTTGCGCAGCGCGGTCCTCTCCACCAGCGCCTTCTTCTCCTCGCCCTCGTAGTTTTTCTTCGCCGCCGGGTTGTTGGGGAACGTGTGTGGCAGATGTTCGTAGAAAAGCGAGTCGTAGGCGATGATCGCGGTCGCGGGAGCTTTCATGCTCTTATCCAGATTGCCGGGACTCAACGCCGGCGCGAGCTTGTCCTTGGCCTCTTTGCTTCGGACGAAAACGATTCGCATGGGTTGGCTGTTCTGCGTCGTCGGGCCCCACTTCGCCAGATCGTAGACCTGACGCAATTGCTCGTCGGACACCTGCCTGTCCACGAAGCCATTTTGCGTGCGGGCGGCGCGAAACAGAACGTCGAGGGCCTTGGCGTCGATCATTTTTTTCTCCGGTAGCTCGATAAGCCAATGTTAGCATCGACTCATGGGCCGCATTGTTTCGCCGAATGAGATCGAGCTTGCGGGGTTGATTCGCCCAGGTGACGGCGTGATCTTTGGACAGGCGGCCGCCGAACCGCAGACTCTGGTCGAAGCATTGGTCGCGCAGCGTGCAGCATTCAGCGGCGCCCGGCCGTTCATGGGAATTAGCTATTCGGGGATCGTGCGCCCCGAACATGCCGACCATCTCAAGCTTTCAGCGTATTGCGGCGCGGGGCGCAATCGCGCTTTGACCGATGCGGGCGTGCTCGACATCTGCCCCTACCCTTACTCCCAGTTCGCCGGCCTGATCCGTCAGGGGCGCATCCGGTCCGATGTGGTGCTGGTCCAGGTCAGTCCGCCGAACGCGCGCGGCGAATATAGCCTGGGCCTGGCGGCGGAGTATTTGGTTCCTGCACTGCAGAGTGCGCGCACCGTGCTGGCGGAAATCAACGATCAAGTTCCCTGGACGTACTGCGAGCGCGTTCTTCGCGCTGAAGATATTTCCCTCGCGGTGCAGACATCGCGCTCCCCGGCATGCGGGCCGCGCGCGGAGCCGGGAGAGGTCGAGCGCAGCATCGCAGCGCACGCCGCGCAGTACGTGCCAGATGGGGCTACGCTCGAATTTGGGCTGGGCGCGCTGCCCGATGCCGTGCTCGAGGCACTCGGAGACCGGCGCAACCTCGGCGTGCATACAGGCGCCCTGGGAGACTCGATCGTCGAGCTGATGCGCAGCGGCGTGATAAACAATGCCCGCAAACCGATCGACACCGGCCGAACCGTGGGAGGGCTGCTTCTCGGGTCACGCCGCCTGTTCAAGTTTGCGCATGAAAATTCCGCGCTTTGGCTGCGCTCCGTCGAGTACACGCACGACCCGAGAATCCTGGCTCAGCTTCCCAATTTCGTCGCGATCAATTCCGCGGTCGAGGTCGATCTCACCGGCCAGGTCAACGCAGAGGTGGCGAACGGAAGTTACGTAGGCGCGGTTGGCGGCGCCCTAGATTTCATCCGGGCAGCGAATCATTCGCCAGGCGGAGTTTCCCTTGTCGTTCTGCCATCAAGCGTCGACAGCAAGCTTTCGCGCGTGGTGTCGCAACTTTCCGGTCCTGTCGCCACCCCTCGCAGCGAAGCCGGAGTATTCGTCACCGAGTACGGGGCTGCGGACCTGCGCGGGAGGACACTCGCGGAGCGCGCTCGGCGCATGATCGCCATCGCCCACCCGGCGTTTCGCGACGCTCTGGGGCGTTCGGCGCGCGACGCCGGACTACTGCGCGATTAGCGGAAATTTCGCAGCGCCGGAACAGTCCAGAACGGCGCTGCCGCGAGCGCGATGAAGCACAGCGCGAAAGCAAATCCGACGCGATAACCGCCGGTAAGGTCGTGCAGCACGCCGCCCATGAGCGAGCCAAACGCGGCGCCAAGCGAGTTGGTGGCAAATATGGTGCCATAGATGGTGGCGACCCTCGGTCCCGCAAAATATTTAGT
>DAHVFK010000393.1 GCA_027317055.1 Betaproteobacteria bacterium
CTCCTCATGGCTGTAGACGATATCCGCAGCCTCGCCGAGGCCCGGCACCCGGGACAGAATCCGGAAGCCCTTTTGCGGATGGGTGCGCATTTCCGCCCACTCGCGCCGGTTCAGCCGGCCGTGCTTGAGCAGGACCGCGTCGGACAGGCCGACCTTGCCGATGTCGTGCAACAGCGAACCCCAGTACACCTGCCGCAGCCAGGCCGGGTCGGACCGCGCGCGCCGCGCGAGCACCAGCGTGTGGCACGCGACGCGCCTGGAGTGCTGGCCCGTTTCGTGCTCGCGCAGGTCGAGCGCTTCCACCAGCGCTTCGGCCAGGGTCGCGGCCGCATCGCCTATGGGCACGAGCTCGCCCATCGGCCGGCCGCGGCAGTCGCAGCGCGCGTTATCGGGCGGCACCGGGTTCAGCGCAGCTGCCATCGGAAGGTTCTCACTTCCGGGGTAGTTCCCACGCCCTTGATCTGCAACTGGACATAGGCCGGGCTCCCGCTCACCGGCGCGAACTCCAGCACCCCCTTGCGGTGGTGGCCGCCCGGCGGGTCGCCCTTCCACGCGGTCGGCGCGTACTGCGTGCCGCTTGGGTCGACCAGGACCGAAACCCTGGTGAGATCCTGCTCGAGCGGAGAGACGTGCGTGCTCAGCGTGACATCGAAATTCCATGATTTGGCGCTTGGCGACAAATCTACCGGCTGCACCGCGACCGTCACGCTGCCCGCGGTGCTGGTCACGCGTTCGAGCGGTTTCGCGGCAACCGCCGCCGCCGACGCCAGGGCGAAGCTCAGGATCGTTGAAAGCGACAACATCTTTGCTGCATTCATGCGTGTCTCCGTGCGAGTAGGACCTTGCGGCCGATGTAGACGATGCCGGCCACGTTGAACGCGAGGCCGACCCAGAAGAATTGAACCTGGTATTGCGCGAGCAGCGCCACCACGCCGGTCGCGCCGATGACGGGCGCCACGTTGACCAGGTAGTGCGCGCAGCACGAGATCATCGCCGCGGTCGACGTCGTTCCCGTCGCCGCGACCACGCCGCCGCCGTGGTGGCCTCGGAGCACATGCTTGAGGTAGACGAACAGCGCGATCTGGATGCCGAACCCTGCCCCCAGCGGCACGATGTAGTACCAGAAGTCCGAGAACTGGTCGAGCGTGAAGCGCCAGCCCGAGACCAGCGTCAGGATGCCGAAGTAGGCCCCCATCAGCCCGAGAAAGGCGAGCGCTCCGAACCCGACCGGCCTTGCCGCGACCGCGTAACCGTTCATACGTCCTCCACTTTCATCGAAATTCCCTTGCTGCGGTTGGGTGCGGCAGGCCGCGGCGCGCAGAATCCCTGCGCCGGCACCGCGAGCGCCGCGTTGAACTTGCTCGACAGGTTCTGGAATGCGATCAGCGCCGTAAGCTCGAGAATCGCCGGTTCCGTGAACTGGCCGCGAAGGCGCGCGAACAACGCCTCGCCTACGCCGCGCGCCGGGTCGGTCATGCCCTCTGCAAACGCGAGCGCGGCACGCTCCCGCTCCACATAGAGAGGCGAGCGCTCGAACTCGCCCAGCGCGGCGAGCTTTTCCGGCGCTACGAAGCGCTCGAGCGCCGCGGCCCCGTTCAGGTCGACGCAGAATGCGCACCAGTTGATCTGCGACACCCGCACCTGGACGAGCGCGCGCAGCCCCGCGTCGATCGGCGACGCGGACCGGTCGAGCGCGCGATAGAGCAGCGTCAGCATGAGGAAAGCGCGCGGCATCTTGCTCCACAGCCGGGCGGGCTCGAGCTCGCGGCCGTACTTGCGCCTCTGCAGCGCGAGGATCAGACGCGCGTACCACGCCGGACGCGGCTGCGGCGGCACGACGATGCGCGGCTCAGCCATTCAGGTCGCGCCTCTTGGCTTCGAATTCGTCCTTGTTGATCTCGCCGCGCGCGTAGCGCTCGGCCAGGACCTCCAGCGCGCGTTGATGAGGAGACTGCTTTGCTTCCGATTTCCCTCCCAGCAGCCATTTCGCCAGCACCACGATGCCGAGGATCAGCAGGATCCACCACAGCACCATGTGCGTCATGCCGAGCAGCCCCCAGCCGTAGCCCCAGCCCCCATCACCCATGTAGCCCCACATTTGCAGCTCCTTGTTGACGGCGGTCCGGCGCGCGCAGCAGGCCGGACACGCAAGCTTCAATCGGAAAGTCGCGGCAGCGCGACGGAAGGAACGATCTGTGACCAGCCCTGCAACGTTGCCGCAGTCTCATGATCACCGCCAGGCAACACCACCGCTCGCTTCAGGCCACGGCCGCTGGACCAATGATCGGCCTACGTACGCCCGGGGCTTTGATGCAGGTCAAAGCCGGCGCGGGTGAGTCGCTAGAAACGCTCGACGACGCCCTTAAGCTTGCCTCGCACCTGCTCGGCAATCGCCGCAAGCGCGGGATTCTCGATCGCCATCATCGAAGCCACCGGATCGACCGCCGAGACCTCCACCTTCCCGTCGGCCGTTTCCTGGACGATGACGTTGCAGGGAAGCATGGTGCCGATCTTGTCCTCGGCCTGCAGCGCCTGGTAGGCGATCGGCGGATTGCAGGCGCCGAGGATGCGGTACCTGCGGAAATCGACGTTGAGCTTCTTCTTCAGCGTTTCGCCGACGTCGATTTCGGTCAGGATGCCGAAGCCCTCATTTTTGAGATCCTCGGTCACCTTCTGTACGGCCGCGTCGAATGAAAGATTGGAGATCTTTGAAAAATGGTATGTCATGAGATCGTTCCCGATAAGTGAATTAAATGAATGGAAAAATTCGTCGTCCCGTTCGACAGCGAGTCGCCGAGCCGGTTCATCCGGCGATTCCGCAACGGCACCACACGCAGCGGCAGTGGACGTGATTGCAGCTCACGTCACGGCGCGCGCTTGCGTAGCGCCGCCGCGCCCAGGGAAGAAGCAAGCTGCGCACCCGTCCCGGACCATAGAGCCAGCGCAGAAAGCCACGCGTGTCCCCGATCCACGCCTGGCTGCGCAGCAGCCAGGCGTAGCCCCGGTTTCCGAGCATGCTATAGATGGCCCGATTGACCACCGAGCTCTCCACCGCGGGCTTGAGCCGCTCGCGCCATGCGGCCTCGTAGGATGTGCCGCCGATCAGCGCGCGCGCAGCCAGAACGCCGGACTCGATCGCGTAGCGCATGCCGAAGCCCGCGAGCGCGTCCTGGAACCCCGCCTGCTCGCCGGCGATCGGATGCGCCCCGGAAACCGCACTGGCCGGCACGCGAAAGTTTCCCACCCCGCCGTGAAAACGCTCGTTGCGCATGCGCAGGCCGGCAAGGCGCCGGAAGCGCTCGACCGTACGCTCGACGTACGTCCGCTCGTCCTTGAAGCCGCGGAACATGCAGCTCTTCACCGTGCCGCGGCCGCTCATCACCAGGAGGTAGGCATAGCCGCCGGGTGCGACATCGTCGTCCAGCACCAGCCAGAAGCCCTCGGGCATGTCGGTTTCGAAATGATATCCGACCGCAATCGCGTCGGCGGCCTTCGGACCGACCGCGAGGATGCCCTCGCCTTCGAGCCGCTCCACGCGGCTGCCGAAGCGCACATCGACGCCGAGCGACAGCACCTGAGCGAGGAGCGCCGCATCGAGCGTGCCTTGGCCCGGCCCGCGCTCGACCATGTAGAACAGCGGCGCGGCGCTGCGCATCGCATAAGCCCGGTCCCACGCGTCGTAGGCGGTGCCGCGGTCGCACGGCAACGCGGAAAACTCCGTGCTTATCCCCAGCT
>DAHVFK010000394.1 GCA_027317055.1 Betaproteobacteria bacterium
GCTGTGACCGAAGTCGAGTTGCTCACCATACGGCTCGGGGCCATGGGGCCGTTCGGCGACGACGCGTGAAGACTACCGGCAACCTGTTCTGGCTCTCGAACCGCAAGCAGCCGTAAGCGCTCGATGCGGCGGTCTATCGGGACCGCAACCTGCAGGCAGAAGAGAGACCGGTAGCGCTGATGTTTTCCGTAGAGACGCGTGAAGCGCTACTGCCTCGGACGCCTACCGGCCCGGCTCATCGGAGTCCTTGATGTCGATGTCTCGACTTACCTCGTCGGCGAGCTTCTGCCCACGCGCCAGGCGTCGTCCGAGCGCTTCGACGAAGCCGTCGTAGCGTTCGCGCCCTGCGCGGCGACAATCTGGGTGGTTCTGAGCGTCAATCAGGATGGATGGCCGTCGCCGGGATCGGCCGGAGGGAGGGCGTAGCCCGACCGTAGGCTGATCCCGGCGACGACGCGGTTTCCGAGAGGGGCCGGGCTGCGACTCCGTGACGGCGTGCCGGACTGCCGAGGCTCTCAACTCCCCAGAAGAGATCCCCGGTGCCCGGCACACACATCACCGACCAGCAGGCGAGATTGTACATGAACCTCCATCGAACCCACAGTCGGCAGATCGCCTCGGCCAAGGCCGGCTTCAGTCCCAGCACCGGCGCTCGGCTCGATGCCGATTCCCGGTTGCCCTCGCACAAGCAGCCGCCACGCGGCCGGCGGCGTCCCGATCCCCTGGCGGAGGTGTGGGAGGCCGAGATTGTGCCGATGCTGCAGGCCGAACCCGGTCTGCGTCCGGTCGCCATCCTCGGCGAGATGCAACGTCGGCATCCTGGCTTCCCGGCGGATGTTCGCCGCACCCTGGAGCGCCGCGTCCGGCTTTGGCAGGGACTGCACGGCCCCGAGCGCGACGTGATCTTCCGCCAGGAGCATCCGCCCGGGCAGCAGGGCCTGTCCGACTTCACCGACATGGGCCCACTCGGCGTGGCCATCGCCGGCGTGCTGCTCGACCACCGGCTCTACCACTTCCGTCTCGCCTTCTCCGGCTGGGAGCACGCCCAGGTGGTGCTGGGCGGGGAGAGCTTCGTTGCCCTCGCCGAGGGGCTGCAGGACGCGCTGTGGACCCTGGGCGGCGCGCCGGCTGAGCATCGCAGCGACAGCCTGTCGGCGGCGTTTCGCAATCTGGAGCGCGATGCCGTCGAGGATCTGACGCGGCGCTACGAGGCGCTGTGCGCCCACTACTCGATGCAGCCGACGCGCAACAACGCCGGCGTCGCGCATGAGAACGGCTCGATCGAAGCCAGTCACGGACACCTCAAGGCGGCGGTCGAGCAGGCGCTGCTGCTGCGCGGCAGCCGTGACTTCGATGACCTCGACGCCTACCGCCGCTTTGTCGACGAGATTATCGGCCGGGCCAATGCCGGGCGCCGCAGGGCCATCGAGCTCGAACGCGCCACGCTGCGGCCGCTGCCGCCGCGCCGCACCACCGACTACGAGGAGGCCATCGTCACCGTCACCCGCAGCGGCGGGTTCCTGCTCCGGCGCGTGTTCTACACCGTCCCCTCGCGCCTGATCGGCCGGCGCCTGCGCGTGCGCCTGTATGATGATCGGCTGGAATGCTTTCTCGGCGGCAGCCCGGTGGCGACGCTGCGCCGTGGCCGCATCCCGCCCGGCCGCGCCGGCCGCGGCAGGACCGGCCAGGTTGTCGACTACCGCCACGTCATCCACGCCCTGCGCCGCAAGCCGGGAGCGCTGCTCAACCTGATCTACCGTGACCAGTTGTTCCCGCGCGCCGAGTTCCGTCAGGCTTGGGAGGCGCTGATCGTCGCCAGAGCGCCGCGCGAGGCCTGCCGCACCATGGTCGGGCTGCTCGCGCTGGCGCACGAGCGCGCCTGCGAGGTCGAGCTCGCCGCCGCTCTGGCCGAGAGTCTCGACGCTGGTGAACTCCCCGACCTGGCGGCATTGCGCGCGCGCTTCGAACCCGCGCGCACCAGCGTCGCCCCGGTAGTGACGATCGCGCTGCCGTCGCTGGCCGCCTACGACGCCTTGCTCGGTCAGCTTTGCCAGGGAGTTCGAGCCCAGGGAGCGGTGGCATGACCGCGATCGAGGTCGACACGACCCGGCTGCCGCTGCTGCTGACCGAACTGCGCCTGCCGGCGATCGGTCGGATGTGGCCGGATCTAGCGGACCGCTCCGATCGCGAGGGCTGGCCGGCCGCGCGCCTGCTGTCCGCATTGGCCGAGCTAGAGATTGCCGAGCGCGGCCGGCGCCGCATCGAGCGGCATGTCCTGGAGGCCCATCTGCCGCCGGGCAAGACGCTCGACAGCTTCGACTTCGCCGTCGTGCCGATGATCAGCAAGGCGCGTCTGATGGCGCTGGCCGCCGGTGATAGCTGGCTGGAGAAGGGCGCCAGCTTGCTGCTGTTCGGGCCGCCCGGCAGCGGCAAGACGCACTGTGGCGCGGCGCTCGGGCACGCGTTGATCGAGAACGGCTATCGCGTGCTGTTCGCGCGCACCACCGATCTCGTTCAGAAACTGCAGGCGGCGCGTCAATCCCTGCAGCTCGAAGCCGCCCTTGGCAAGCTCGACAAGTTCGACCTGCTGATCCTTGACGATCTTTCTTACGTTCACAAGGATCAAGCCGAGACCAGCGTGCTGTTCGAGCTGATCAGCGCCCGCTACGAGCGGCGCTCGATGCTGATCACCGCCAATCAGCCATTCGGCGAATGGAACAAGGTCTTCCCCGACCCAGCCATGACCATCGCCGCGATCGACCGGCTCGTCCACCACTCGATGATCTTCGAGATGAACGTCGAGAGCTACCGGCGCCGCGCCGCCGCCGACCGCCGGTCGCCCGCAACCGGCGCCACGGGAAACGACCCCGCCAGCAATGGCTGACCGGATCACCAGCCCATTGTCTCGCGTTACGTAACGGGGGAGCAAAGCCTTGCCAAAAGCCCTCAAGCCCGATGGCGAGCCGCCGCTCAGCAACGCCGAGCGTCAGGCGCGCCATCGCGCCCGCCGACAAGCCCAGCAGCCGCCAACCCTGGTCCGCTATCGCCGCCCGGCGGATCGACGCAGCCGTCTCCAACGCTGGCGTGATGCCGTCGGCGAGCTGCTCGCCCTGCAGGGCGAATATGCCGCTTGGTTCGACGCGTTGCCCGACAGTCTGCGCGACGGTGTCACCGCTGAAGCGCTGCAGGCCATTGTCGACCTCGACTTCGACATGCTCGTCGCCATCGAGCCGCCGCGCGGATACGGACGCGACTGAACACCCAGCAATCTCCAGCCAACGAGCCAAAACTCGCACCACACGCAAGCGTACCCCTGCCGCGTCATCCAGATTGTCGCTGCCGGCGACAAACAAAATACTTGCCAACGTCAATCAGCCGCGACAATCATCCCAGCCAAGCGACGTCGCATCACCATCCTGATCGACGCTCCGCATCATCCAAATTGACGCGCTACAGAACCGGTCGCCAATAGCCAGCACGCGGTCGATCAGGCTGCTTCGGACGAGCTCGCCAATCATCGCATCGTAGGTCGCCTGCACCTCGGCCGCTTGACTGAGACGGCGTGCATGAAGCTGTTCCGTCAGACTGGGCATCGGCGTGCCTCTCAATTGCACGGCAGCAATGGGAAGACGGGTCAGAAACAGGCCCTTAGGCCCGAAAGCCTGGTGATGCGAGCTCCGGGCGGGAACGCGCGGCTGGTG
>DAHVFK010000395.1 GCA_027317055.1 Betaproteobacteria bacterium
GGATCAGGGCGCGCACGGGATGGCGCGCGGGAGAGGTGCTGGTGCTCGCCTGCGGGGCGAGCCGCTGCAGGATGGGCAGCGCAAAGGCGGCGGTCTTGCCGGTGCCGGTCTGCGCGCCGGCCATCAGGTCGCGCCCTTGCAAAACCAGCGGAATCGCCTGTTCCTGCACTGGCGTGGGCTTGTCGTACCCGAGCTCGGCCACCGCTGCGAGCAGCGGCGGGATGAGATTGAGTTGTTCGAATGCTGAGCTGATAACGGAACCGCCCGGAAGTGTAACGATCACGGAAGGCCGAATTATACTCCGGTCCCTCCTCGGACATTCGCATGATTCTGTTTCGCAATCTCGCGCTCTCGCGCGGCATCCAGGCGCTGTTCAGCGGCGCTTCGCTCACTCTCGAGCGCGGCTGGAAGGTCGGTCTGGTCGGAGCCAACGGCAGCGGCAAGTCGAGCCTGCTCGCGCTCATCGCGGGCGAGCTCGCGGCCGACGCGGGGGACTGCGAGCTGCAGCCCAGCACGCGCATCGCGCGCATTGAGCAGGAGGCCCCCGCCCTCGAACAACCGGTGATCGAATACCTTCTGGATGCTGACGCCGAGCTGCGCGCCGCGCAGGCCGCAATTATCGCGACGGAGAGCGCCGGCGACGGCGAGCGGCTCGCGCTCGCGCACGAGCGCTACGCGCATGCGGGCGGCTATACCGCGCAGGCGCGCGCAATGGCGCTGCTCGCGGGCCTGGGCTTCGCGCAAGCCGACGCGCTGCGGCCGGTGCGCGAGTTCTCCGGCGGCTACCGCATGCGGCTCAACCTCGGCCGGGCCCTTGTGCGCCCGTCCGACCTGCTGCTGGACGAGCCGACCAACCACCTCGACCTTGACACCATTCTGTGGTTCGAGAACTGGCTGCGCGGCTACGCCGGAATGCTGCTGGTCGTCTCGCACGACCGGGATTTCCTGGACCGCGTGTCGGACCATACCCTTGCTATCGGCAACGCGACGCTGCGCCTGTACGCCGGCAACTACTCGGCCTACGAGCGGCTGCAGGCGATCGAGCTCGCGCAGCAAGCCGCGCTCGCCGCGCGCCAGAGCAAGGAGGTGCAGCGCATCACGTCGTTCGTCGAGCGCTTCCGCGCCAAGGCCAGCAAGGCGCGCCAGGCTCAAAGTCGGCTCAAGCAGCTCGAGCGCATGGCCGAGATCGCGCCGGTATACGCCGCGCAGTCGTTTCGCATTCAGTTCGAAGAGCCGGAACGCCAGCCCGAACGGATCGTGGCGCTGGAGAACGCCGCGGCGGGATACGGCGACCGCCCGGTCCTGGCCGGCATCTCCATGGTCGTCGCGCGCAACGACCGGCTGGCGGTGATCGGCGCCAACGGCGCGGGCAAGACGACGCTGGTGCGGCTGCTGGCGGGCGAGCTCGCGCCTCTGTCCGGGCGCCGCGCAGAGGGGCGCGGCATCGTGATCGGCTATTTCGCCCAGCACCAGGTCGAGATGCTGCGCGCCGAGGAGACCCCGCTCGCGATGATGCGGCGCCTGTTCCACGGCGAGCGCGAGCAGAAACTGCGCGACTTCCTCGGCCGCTTCGGCTTCGCCGCCGAGCGCGCCGAACGACCGATCGGACCGCTCTCGGGCGGCGAGAAGTCGCGCCTCGCGCTCGCGGCGCTGGTCAGGCAGCGCCCGAACCTGCTGCTGCTGGACGAGCCGACCAACCACCTCGACCTGGAAATGCGCCGCTCGCTCGCGATGGCGCTGCAGAGCTACGCCGGGGCGCTGGTCATCGTGTCGCACGACCGCCACCTGCTCGCAACCTGCGCCGACCGCATCCTCGTGGTCGGCGAGGGGCGCGTGGCCGAATTCGACGGCGACCTCGAGGACTACCGCCGGCTGCGCCTGAAGCAGGAGCGCGGCGCCGCGCCCAGCGAGCCCAGGCGCAGCCGGCGCGAGGCGCGGCGCGAAGACGCCGCGGCGCGCGAGACGCAGCGCGCGCGCCTGCACCCCATCGAGCAGCGGCTCGCGCGCGTCGAAACCAGGGTCGAGAAGCTGTCCGCCGAGCATGCCGCGGTGGTCGCGCGGCTGGCCGAGCCTGGGCTGTACGCCGATGCGCAAAAACAGGCGCTTGCGCAGGCGCTGGAGGACGACGCGCGGCTCAAGTGGGAGCTCGCGCGCGCCGAAACGGAGTGGCTCGAAATCTCGGAGCGGCTCGAGGCGATGCGCGCTAGTTGAGCGTGCGCGGTGCGCGCTCGGCGGGTGGCCGCTCTTGCGCGTCGGGCAGCTGCAGATCCATGTCCCAGTCGCTCTTCTTGACCGCGGACTGCAGCAGCCGGCACACGGAGTGCAGCAGCACCGAATCAAAAGTCAAGGTCACGCCGCTGCCTTCGGCCGGGTGCAGTGCGACGACCGGCTGGCCTTCGCGGTTGCGCCCGGTCTGGATGCGGGCCAGCAGCAACGGCGCTTCGCCCAACGGCGTCGAGCGCGGCTTTTCCTCGTAGGCGCGGGAAAAATCGGCGCGCGAGACCGCCTGCTCGTGCTCGATCCCGAACAGGGCCTTGCGCGCCTCGGGATTGGACTGGGTGCTGATCCGAGGGCTCGCCTCTTCGGCCAGTTTCACCAGCAGCGGCCAGAGCAACTTGACGAAGCGCCGCGTCAGCGCGAGCCGAACTTCGACCCCGTCGCTCGCGGAAACCAGCATCAGGAGCCTGTCTTGCTCTGTCTCGTAGTCAATCTTGAGCTGGTGCAGTCGCATGCAAAATGGTATCGCAAATTCAACGGCGGATCCGCTCGAGCAGGCGTGTCGTGGAGCGCTCGTGCTCGCACGGAATCGAATGCACCTGCCCGCCGCGCGCAATAACCTCGCGCGCGCCGACGATGCGCTCGACGGGCCAGTCGCCGCCCTTGACCAGCACGTCCGGGCGGCATGCCTCGATCAGCGCAGCAGGGGTGTCCTCATCGAACCAGGTCACCGCGCCTACCGCCTCGAGCGCGGCGACCACGGCCATGCGGTCCTCGAGCGGATTGAGCGGCCGGTCCTCGCCCTTGCCGAGCCGCCGCGCAGAGGCATCCGAGTTCAGTGCCACCAGCAGCGAGGCGCCGCAGGCGCGCGCGCGCGCCAGGTAGGTGACGTGGCCCCAGTGCAGCAGGTCGAAAACGCCGTTGGTGAACACCAGCGGCCGCGCGAGCAATGCTAGCCAGCGCGGGAGGTCCTTGGGCGAGCGGACCTTGCGCTCGAATTCTGGCGGTGTCTGCGCCACGCGGAACGCGTTCGGCGGCGGGAGCTACTTCTTCGGCTCGGCCGCAGCCTTCTGGCGCGGGCGGCAGATGTCGTCGGTCGGCTTGCAGTATTCGAAGATCTTGACCACCTTGCGCACGCCGCCGGTGGTGCGCGCGATCTCGACCGCGTCGGCGGCCTCCTGCTCGGTCACGATCCCCATCAGGAACACCACGCCCGCCTCGGAGACCACCTTGACATGGATCGGATTGAACTTGTCGGCGTCCAGGAAGCGCCCCTTCACCTTGGCGGTGAGGTAGCCGTCATTGGCTCGCGCGGGCGCGGAGGGCACGCCGGCGATCTCGATTTCGTTCGTGACCCCGCGCACATTCGGCACCGCGAGCGCGATCTTCTCGATGTCGGCTTTGATGCGCTCTTCGGGAGCCTCGCCGGTGAGCAGGACCGAGCGGTTGAAGGAGGTCACGTCCACGTGCACCTTGTCG
>DAHVFK010000396.1 GCA_027317055.1 Betaproteobacteria bacterium
CTGCGCATACAGCGCATAGCGCGCGAGCGGCATGAAGCTTTCCCAGCAGATCAGGGTGCCCAGCCGACCGCACGGGGTATCGACCACCTTCAGGCCTGAAGCGTCGCCGAAGCCCCACACCATTCGCTCCGGGTTGGTGGGCATCAGTTTGCGGTGGCGGTTCAGCAGCCGCCCGTCCGGGCCGATGATGACCACGGTGTTGTAGAGCGTCGTCTGGCTCAGCTCGCCGTCGCGCTCGTTCATGCCGCAGACGATGGTCACCTTGTGCTTCCTGGCCGCGGCGCGCAGCGGCGCCAGATCGTCGTTCTTCAGGCTCACGGAGTTGTCCAGCAGGCGCGCGTGGAGCTGCTCGGAGAGGCCGAAATCCGCCCCGGGACGCAGGCGCCAGATCCAGGCCGGGTAGCCCGGGATGAACGCCTCGGGAAAAACGATCAATTCCGCGCCGTGGGCGACCGCCTTCTCGACCAGGGTAACGGCCTTGCCGACCGTCGCCTTCTTGTCGAGGAACGCCGGGGCTTCCTGAACGATTGCAAGCTTCGCCATGTTCGTCTGTCCTTGCATTACTTGGTGCCAACCGCGATCAGGAGCTCGCACGGCCCGCTGAACCCGTCAGTGCCCTCGAACTCGCCGAGCCGGTCCTCGATCTCCCGCCAGGCCTGATCTTTCTCCTCGCCCGAAAGGCCGGACAACATTTGATGGAGCGCGCCAAAGGACTCTTTTTCGAACTGGAGACATTCGGCGGCGGATTCCACTCGCAGCGGCGCGTCGACCGCCTTGACTTCCACGTCCTTGAAGCCGGCCTTGATGAAAGCCTGCGCGAGCACCTTGTCGCCTCCCAGGCTGAAGGGACCCGGTTGCCCAGCCAGGGGCGGGGGAAGCTTTGCCCGGCGCCTGATGATCGATACCGGGACGGAGAAGAAGCCATTCTTTTCGGCCGTCGAGTAGACCATCGCCGCCACCTTCCCTCCTTCCTTGAGCGCATGCCGCATGCCGGCCAGGGCGCGCTGCTGATCGGGGAAGTAGATCATGCCGACGCGAGATATGACCGCATCAAACGATTCCGCCTCCAGTTCAGTAAGATTCTCTCCGTCCAGTTCGCGCGTATGCACATTGTCGAGCGCGGCTTCTCGTGCCCTGGCCGCGGCAAATTCGAGAATGCCCGGCGATAGGTCTGTCGCCAGCACGCGGCCCGTCGAGCCCACTCGACGCCCGACGCTAACCGTCTGGTCCCCGGCTCCGGCGGCGACGTCGAGCACGTGGCTACCTTTCCCAATCCCGGCCATGTCGAGCATGGTCTCCGTGGGCGCCCCCAGCCAGTCGGACAAGAGCGGTCCCCAACGATGCCAGGCCTCGGCCGCCGATTCCCATTGCTGCAAAGTCGTCTGCTTGTACCGTACTGGATCGAATTGCGGTTTCTGGTCGCTCATCGGTGCCTCCTGTGGTGATCAGAGTTGCGTTCTGTCATGAACCTTGCGAACACTATTCCGTGCTTTAATTGCATACAATTCCCAAAACATGGACACGCAATGTGCAAATTTGCACAAGCAGAGAGGAAGGGATGAGCTGGGACGACCTGCGTATATTCCTGGCGGTGGCCCGCACCGGCTCGGTCTCCGCCGCCGCCAAGCACCTGCAGGTGCAGCACTCGACCGTTTCCCGCCGCCTGCAGCAGCTCGAGGCACGCCTGGCAACCAAGCTGGTCGCCAAGAAGCGCCTGGGCTATGAGCTGACCTCGGCCGGAGAAGAGCTGCGGCAGGCGGCCCTGAACATGGAGCGCGAGGCGCTGGCGGCGGAAGGCGCGCTGCACGGGCACGACCGCAACCTGGCCGGCAGCCTGCGCGTGGCGGCCGTGAACATGATGGCCACCACGGTGCTGGCGCCGATCTTCTCCCGCTTCGGCGCCGCCTACCCGGAAATCGAACTGCAGATCGTGGTCAGCAACTCTGACGTCAGCCTGGCCGAGCGCCAGGCGGATGTCGCCCTGCGCGTCACCAACGACCCGGTGGAGACGCTGATGGGCAAGAAGATCGCCAACATTGCCTCAACCGCCTACGGCGGGCGTAAATACCTGGCGGCCCTGCGCGAGGACAGCGCACCGCCCAAGTGGGTCGGCATGACCTGCTGCGGTTATCACAAGCACTGGACCAAAAGGCTCTCCGGCGGCGACGCCTGCCAGATCGTGGTCGACGATCCGATCCTGACCCAGCAAATGCTGCGCCAGAACGTCGGCCTGGGCATCCTGCCGTGCTACATGGCGGACCCCGATCCGCTGCTCGAGCGCTACGCCGACCCGATGCCTGAAATGGACATGGGCCTCTGGTTTCTGTTCCATTCGGACCTCAAGCGCACCGAGCGGATTCATGTGTTCCGGGATTTCCTGATCAGTGAATTGGAGCCCGTCCGGAGCCTGCTCGAAGGTCGCCGCTAGGCGCGCCTGCCCGCTGCCGCAGTTTCTCTGGTCGCGATGCCGCGCAGCAGCCGGCCGAGCAGGTCGGCGCCGGTGATGATGCGGTGATCGCGCGGCCCCCACAGCAGGATGAGGTCGTTGTCGACCACGTCGTCCCCGGGGTGCTCGGGGGTGACCTTCATGCGGCCGATGACGTCGCCCAGTCGGGTGCGCATGTCGCTGACTACGATCGGGCGGTGCCAGTAGGCTTCCGGCTTGGGCGGCCCTTTCTCGAACAGCGCGTCGCGCAGGAAGTGGTGCGCCTCCAGCACCATGCAGGGCTGGCCGGCGGCGTCGACGAAGATGACCCACTTCTTGCCCGAGGCGTCGAGCCGGCGCAGGAACGGGTCGTCGGGCGAGCGATCGTAGTGCGGCAGCACGGGCCTGCCGTTGACCACCGGCAGCTCGATCACGCTCAAGGGGTCCACCGGCTCGCCCTCGTCGCGCACGGCGATGTCGTCCAGGTCGAGGAAGTTGAGTGCGCCGGTCGCTTCCAGGCGCCCCACCTCGCTGCTTCCGGCGTCGACGTGGCGCATGATCAGTGCGCGGAAGTCGCGCTCGCGAAAGAGGGTGATCGCTTCCGGACCCAGCCACCACTCGAGCATCAGCGCCGTCGGCTTGGCGAGCGGATACAGGATTACCCGGTATGTCTTCAGCACCGGCGCAAGGCGCGCCGCCATGCGCAGCGCGTGGCGCGAAAAATAGGCCTGCGGGATGATTTCGCCGAAGAAGGTGATCACCACTGTTGAGAAGACGAAAGCCGAGACGCCGGCCAGGACCGAGTCCGACAGCAGGGTGAGCAGCACGTTGACCGCGACGTTGCCCCACAGCACGGTCGACAAGGTGAGGTTCGCGTCGCGGCGCAGGCCGAGCAGCACCGCGGCATCCGGGTTGCCGGCCGCTTCCACTTCCAGGCGCAGCCGGCTGACGCTGAAGAGCGCCAGGTTGAGCCCGGAGAACATCGCCGACTGGCTGATGCACAGCGCGATGCCGATCCAGGCCGCCCAGTCCGAGTCGAGGCTCATCAAACCGTTGGGAATGCGCGCGGGCGCTTCAGGCCTCGAAAGCGCGCACCCAGAGCAGGCCCGCGACGGTCTTGGCGTCGGTGATGCGGCCGTCGCGCAGCATGGCGATCGCCTCGTCGAAGCTCGGCGTCAGGAGTTCCAGGAACTCGCCCGCGTCCAGCTTCGCTTGGTGCTTATCGAGCCCGCGGGCGAGGTACATCTCGATGCCCTCGTCCGTATAGGCG
>DAHVFK010000397.1 GCA_027317055.1 Betaproteobacteria bacterium
GTGAAGAACAACGCCATGGTCGGCATCAACTCGGTGGTGAACGACAACGCGGTGGTCGGCGAGTCCTCGATCGTGGGCGCGATGGCGTTCGTCAAGGCCGGCTTCGAGGTGCCGCCGAAGAGCCTCGTGCTCGGCGTGCCGGGCAAGGTCGTGCGCGAGCTGTCCGCCGACGAGATGGCCTGGAAGCGCGACGCCACGCGCCAGTACCAGGAGCTCGCGCGGCGCAGCCTCGCCACGCTGCGCGAGACCTCCGCGCTCGCCGAAGTCGAGCCCGGCCGGGCGCGCTTTCGCGACGCGAGCGTGATGCCGCTGTCGGAAATGAAAAAAGGGAAATCGAAATGAGCGACACCGCGCTGCTGATCATCGACATCCAGAACGACTACTTCCCGGGCGGGACGATGGAGCTCGAAGGAGCGCTCGCCGCGGGCGCGAAGGCGAGCGCCGCGCTCGCCGCGTTCCGCGCCGGGAAGCTCCCAGTGTTCCACGTGCGCCACCTGTCCGTGCGCCCGGGCGCGACCTTCTTCCTGCCCGCAACGGAGGGCGCCGAGATCCACCCGAGCGTCGCGCCGGCCGCGGGCGAGGCGGTGATCGAGAAGAACTTCCCCAACAGCTTCCGCGCCACCGACCTGAAAGCACGCCTGGACCAGGCGGGCGTGAAGCAGCTGGTGGTGGCCGGCATGATGACCCAGATGTGCGTCGATTCGAGCGTGCGCGCCGCCGCCGACCTGGGCTATAAGGTGACCCTGCTGGCCGACGCCTGCGCCACGCGCGCGCAGAGCTTCGGCGGCGAGAGCGTGCCGGCGGCGCAGGTGCAGCGCGCTTTTCTGGCCTCGCTTAACGGCCTGTTCGCGAAAGTCCAGCCGACCGACGAATTCCTCAAGGGAGCGTAACGAAGATGGCATACGAGCTCATCAGCACCGAGACCCGGGGCCGCGTGGCGCTGGTCACGCTCAACCGCCCGAAGCAGATGAACGCGCTCAACCCGCAGCTGATGCAGGAGCTGGGCCAGGCGCTGTACGCCTTCGACGCGGACGACGCGATCGGCGCGATCGTGATCACCGGCAACGACAAGGCCTTCGCCGCCGGTGCCGACATCGGCGCGATGAAGGACTGGAATTTCATCGACGTTTACCGAGCGGACTACATCACGCGCGACTGGGAGCACATCCGCAGGATCAGGAAGCCCGTGATCGCCGCGGTCGCGGGTTACGCCCTGGGCGGCGGCAACGAGCTGGCGTTGATGTGCGACATCGTGATCGCGGCCGAGAACGCGAAGTTCGGCCAGCCCGAGATCAATCTCGGCGTCCTGCCCGGCGCGGGCGGCACCCAGCGCCTGCCGCGCGCGGTCGGCAAGGCGAAGGCGATGGACATGTGCCTCACCGCGCGCATGATGGACGCCGCCGAGGCGGAGAAGGCGGGCCTGGTGTCGCGCGTGGTGCCGCTCGAGAAGCTGCTGGACGAGGCGCTGGCGGTCGCGGCCAAGATCGCTGCCTATTCGCTGCCGGCGGTGATGATGGTCAAGGAGTCGATCAACGCCGCCTACGAGATGCCGCTATCGGAAGGCGTGCATTTCGAGCGCAGGCTGTTCCACGCCGCCTTCGCGCTCGCCGACCAGAAGGAAGGCATGGCCGCGTTCGTGGACAAGCGCAAGCCGGAATTCAAGAACAAATAAATGGGGTCAGACCCCATTTTCTCGCCCCGCCGCACGGCGGTGCTGCTGCTCGCCGCGCACATCCTGTCGATGGCGGGCTTCTCGACCTTCGCCGCGCTGCTGCCCGAGCTGCGCGCGCTGTGGCATCTCAGCAACTCCGAGGCGGGCGTGGTGAGCGGCATGTTCTTCGTCGGCTACGCCTCGACCGTTTCGTACTGGACCGCGCTCACCGACCGCGTCGACGGGCGCAGGGTGTACCTGATCGGCGGACTGCTCGCGGCGGCGGGCAGCACCGGCTTCGGCTTCATGGCGCAGGGCTTCGCCAGTGCGGTGCTGTTCCAGATCCTGCTCGGCACCGGCATCGCGGCCATGTACATGCCGGGCCTGAGGCTGCTCTCGGACCGCGTCTCGGGTCCCGCGCAGAGCCGCTACATCGCGTTCTACACCTCGTTCTTCGGCATCGGCACCGCGCTCTCGCTCGCCGCCGCGGGCGCGGTGAGCGCGCTGGCCGGCTGGCAGTGGGCGTTCATCGCCGCGGCCGCCGGGCCGCTCGCGGCGGGCGCGTTGGTGTTCGCCGGCATCGGCGCGCGCGCCCCGGCCGCGGCGGGTGCCGCGGCGCCGTTCTCGCTCGCGACGCTGTTTCCGCTCGCCGCCTGGCGCCGCCTGCTCGCCAACCGGCCGGTGGCCGGTTTCGCGCTCGGCTACGCGATGCACTGCCTGGAGCTGTTCGGCTCGCGCAGCTGGATGGTCGCCTTCCTCGCCTTCTCCGCCGGGCTGCACGCCGGCGGCGCGAGCTTTCCCTGGAACCTGGCGGTGATCGCGGCCTTCGTCAACGTCTGCGCGGTGCCGGCCTCGATCGTCGGCAACGAGATCGCGCTCAGGATCGGCCGCCGGCGCTGGATCTCGTTCGCCATGCTCGGCTCGGGCGCGAGCGGTATGCTGCTCGCCGGAGCGGCGGGCTGGCATTGGGGCGCGGTGCTCGTGGTCCTGGTGCTGTATTCGATGCTGGTGATGGCCGAATCGGCCACCCTCACCGCGGGCATGGTCGCGGCGGCGCCCGAGGAGCTGCGCGGCACCGCGATGGGGCTTTATTCGCTCATGGGATTCGCCGGCGGCATGATCGGACCGATGGTGTTCGGCGCCGCGCTCGACGCCGCGGGCGGCGCCGCGCGCAGCAGCGCCTGGCTGGCCGCCTATGCCGCGATCGGCGCCGGCTGCCTCGCCTCGTCGTTCGTCGCCTGGCGCCGCGGCCGGGGGTAGACTAGCACCGCGCGTAAGCGAAACGACAGGAGAGAGGCAAAGATGGAGCGCATCTGGCTCAAGAGCTATCCGGCGGGCGTCGAGCACGAGGTCCGCTACGACCAATACCGCTCGGTCGGCGACCTGTTCGACAAGTGCGTCGCGCAATTCCGCGCGCGGCCGGCCTACTCGAGCATGGGCAAGTCGCTCAGCTACGAAGAGCTGGACAAGCTCTCGCGCGACTTCGGCGCCTGGCTGCAGGCGAAGGGCCTGGGCAAGGGCGCGCGCGTGGCGATCATGCTGCCCAACGTGCTGCAGTATCCGGTGGCGCTGTTCGGCACCCTGCGCGCGGGCTGCACGGTGGTCAACGTCAACCCGCTCTACACCGCGCGCGAGCTGGAGTACCAGCTCAAGGATTCGGGCGCGGAAGCGATCGTGATCCTGGAGAACTTCGCCCACACGCTCGAAGCCGTGCTCGCGCGCACGCCGCTCAAGCACGTGGTGGTGGCCTCGCTCGGCGACCTGCTGGGATTCAAGGGCGCGATCGTGAACTTCGTGGTGCGCAAGGTGAAGAAGATGGTGCCTGCGTTCTCGCTGCCGAAGGCGCAGCGCTTCAACGCCGCGCTGGCCGAAGGCGCGGGCAAGCCGTTCGAGCCGTACGAGAGCGGCCACGACGACATCGCCTTCCTGCAGTACACCGGCGGCACTACCGGGCTGTCCAAAGGCGCGATGCTGCTCCACCGCAACGTGCTGGCCAACATCGAGCAGGTGGCGAACTGGCTCGAGCTGGGGCTGAAGGG
>DAHVFK010000398.1 GCA_027317055.1 Betaproteobacteria bacterium
TACCGCAACGCTTCAGCGAACGGCCAGCAACGAGTGCAGGTCGCGTGGCAGCGGCTGATCTTCCCGAATACGTCGAGCATGTATCTTCCACAGATGCCGGGCGCCGACCAGGCCGGCTACGCGGGGTTCACCGATCAGGTCAACAACCATTACCTCAGTACGTTCGGCACTGCGGCGCTAACGAGCCTGATCAGCGCGGGCGAGATGGTCGGACAGATGGCGACGTTCGGCGGCGGCGGGACCTACGGACCCTACGGCTACTCACAGCCGAACCAATGGGCGATGGCGAGTCAGACGGCCGGATCAGCTGCTTCAGGACAGTTCGGCTCCGTGGGTCAGCAGATGATCGGCCAGGGGATGAATCGCCCACCGACGATCGAAATCCGTCCCGGCTACCAGTTCAACGTGATGGTCACAGAGGATCTTGTGTTTCCGGCGGCCTACAAAGGCTGAACGTACACAAATCGTATACGGAGTGCATGCGCGACTGTGCACGAAACGTACACAAAACCGATTCGAGGAGAAGGGCAATGGGAGTGCTGAAACGCAAGGAAGAACCGACCCAGACGATCACGTTGCGTGTACCAGCTTCGGTGAAGGCAGAGATGGATCGGCTGCGCGCGCGTACAAGCGAGGCGGGCTTCGACTTGAATGCGACCATCTGCGAATCGATCATCCGCCTGACGCGACAGATGCGTGACGAGATGGATGGGTTGGACGGGAAGGCGGCGGGGAGAGACCGATCCCGAAAACCCGCGAAAGCGAATGGCCTCGCGCATTCAGATCGGATGGTTCCGGGGGGCGCCGCTGATGGTGAGGGCGAAGCGTGAAGCGATGCGCGTCGGAGTTTCAGATGGAGTGCGATCTGTGATCGAACTGCAGAGGTTTCGTGCGGGCGGACGGAGGGCTCTGAGTTGTGTGTTTGGAGTGGTGAAGAAGTGGGGGGAAGGTCGTTCGTTCGTAGAGCAAGATAAAGCATCTGCGGTGCAGTGCCGCAGATCCGGCGCTTTCTCCAACATTCTCACGCCCTTTCCCCCACTTGAGAGCATCCTGGTCGGCCAACTGTACAGTACGGCGAAAATCGCCTCGGAGCCGGTCGTTCCAAGGCTGCATTTCGAGTGTTTTCGGCACGCGCGCAGACCCGTCTTGGCGATGCTCGGACCAGTGATCGCAGTGGCCTTCTTGGTCGCCCTAGGCACGGTCCTTGGTTTGCGCATTTCTCTCACCGACAGCGCCGCACCAGCAGGGATTTACCGGATCGTACGCGGAGTATCCGTTAAACACGGCAAGCTTGTTGCTGCCTGCCTGCCGATTTCGATCGCACAGGAAGGACTCGCTCGCGGTTACCTTCAACAAGGCGATTGCCCAAGCGGAGCCGAGCCGGTCGCGAAGATTGTTGGAGCCCTTCCCGGTGACGTTTTGGAAGTGCATTCCGGATGGGTTTCCGTCGGCGGAGTGGTGTTCGCTGACAGTGCCGTCGCAGCACACGACAGCATAGGCCGACCATTGCGACATGTACCTTGGGGAAGGCGCCAGGTCGCGCCGGGCGAGGTCTGGCTGTTCGGTTTCAATAACGTGCGGAGCTGGGACGCGCGCTACTTCGGGCCGGTTCCGCTTTCAGAAGTTCGAGCCGCTCTCAAACCGGTTCTCACTTCGTGAATCATGGCGACCAACGGACATAGCCACGAGCAAGGACTCAGAGTCCATCACCTCGCCAATCTTGGCGGCTTGGTAGCAATAGCCGGCCTTGACCACGAGCCCCCAGACTTTCTGCTCGGAGCGTTACTCAGCGTCTCGCACGAGAGCGCAACCCTCGATGCCGCGCAGCGCGCGCGGGTTGCAGCGGCCGGTCGGGAGCGGCTCGAAGAGCGGGCGACCAGCAAGCGCGCGTGGAAGTCGTGGAGCCGCGCAAAGGAACTTCATTCGGTCACACTCAGCAGTGCGCAGGTCAGAGAAATCATCGAGGCACTGGGCGAACACGCGCCGGAGAATTCTGCGCAACTCATTGCCAGCTTGAGCGCATTGCTCACGGAGTCGACGCATGAGCCGGTGTAGGTTCTTCGGGCAGAAGGAGGTCGATATCAAGCTTCGTCTAGCGAAGACGGAACGTCCGCGCCCGCTGATTCCGTGGTGGGCGGTGGCCTTAGGGCGAGTTCGGGTCAGGTGGGGAATCCGACGCCAATCGTGGGGCAGTCTCGGCGGCGGGCAGACGTGGCGCAGGGTCGCGCTGGACCCGCACGTCTACTCCCGCCGTTCCGTGGTCAAAGCGTCGTTCAAGCGCAACGACCATACCGGCGGTTGGGCCGCGCACGCCCGCTACCTGTCACGCGAAGGAGCGCAGCAGGAGCAGGGAAAGGGTCGGGGCTTTGATGCCGAGCATGACGGGCTGGATATGGTTCCGCTCGTGCGCGACTGGGAGAAACGCGACGAGTTGCTCTGGCGCTTCATCGTCTCACCGGAGGACGCCTCAAGGCTGGATCTTCGGGAACACGTACGTGGCCTGCTCGAACAGATGGAGCGCGATCTCGATACGAGGCTTCAGTGGGTCGCAATCGATCATCACAACACCGACGACGCCCATGTTCATCTCCTTATACGAGGCGTTCGTGACGACGGACGGCCTCTGCAGATCGATCGGGAATACTTGAAGCTCGGTATACGCGGGCGAAGCCAGGAGATCGTCACGCGTGAGCTTGGCCCGCGACTCGAACCCGAGGTCCTGCATGCACGCGAGCGCGTGATCCGAAAAGAACAATGGACCGAAATCGACCGATCGCTGCAACGCAAGGCGAACGAGTCGGGTCTCGTAAGTTACGAGCAATTCCAACCGCGCAACGACGCCGCCCGCGTGCGGGCGGAGCAGGAGCTGGCGCGATTGCAGTTCCTCGAAGGCATGGGACTCGCCCAGCGTGTTGGTGAAGCAAGCTGGCAGCTCTCGCAAGACCACGAGCGCAATCTTCGTGACCGCCAGCAGTCGAAGGACATCATCAAAAGCCGGGCGCGCGGCCAGCGGCGCGACATCGATCATGGACTCGATCGCGGCTTCGACAGAAGGAAGGATCGTCATGGCTGAACAACGCCCCTATCGCCTCTCGGGGACAGCGGCCGACACGCGTCTCAGTCAGATCAAAATTCTCGTCCTGCTCTTGCTGGGAGCGGCGTTCGTGGTGGTCAACTGGGTGACGACTCAACATGCCGCACTACTCTTCGGTTACTCGCGGGCGCTCGGGGAGCCGTGGTTGGATTTTCGATGGGCTGGGAGGCTCTACCGTCCGTGGGATTGGATGGTTTGGTGGTCGCGCTGGCACTCCGAGCCGACCCTCGCACCGCTCTGGGAGCTGTGCACGCGTGAGGCCGTCTTCCCGATGGTTGCGCTGACTGCAATCGCAATGGGCGCGATCGCGGTCGCTCGCCATCGATGGCTCCAGAATCCATCCGACCTGCATGGCTCGGCCCGCTGGGCCAACACCAGGCATCTCCGAGCGGCCGGACTCATAGACAAAAGCCGGTTCCTGCCGCGGAGGCTTCACAGGATCGCTGAACGCGCGAAAGTTCTAGAGCCCTTCTCGCATCGCGCTGGCGTGTATCTTGGCGTCTGGCGTCGCTGGGGTAGGTTCTTCTATCTCCGCGATTCCGGACCCTCGCACATCCTGGTCTTCGCTCCGACCCGGAGCGGCAAGGGC
>DAHVFK010000399.1 GCA_027317055.1 Betaproteobacteria bacterium
CGTCAAAGCCGGCCGCAGTGTCTACTTCTGCACCCTCGCCGATCTGCTGGGCCAACTGGCCAGGTCGGAGCGCGAGGGCCGATTGCAGGAGCGCATTCGGTTCTTCTGCAGACCCGCGCTGCTGATCGTCGAGGAGATCGGCTACCTGCCGGTCGTCCCGGGCGGCGGCAATTTGTTCTTCCAGCTCGTCAAAGACCGTCATTCATAAGGTGCGTCTCCTTTGCGGCCACAACGAACTGACGTGGCTCGCGTTTGTGCGTCCGCGGTAGGGGTTTCCCGTAGGTGCCACTGCCAGGTTTGCCCGCGTCGGACGCGGTATGGAAGGTAGCGACCGGTCGACACCTGATGCCACAGCTCGTGCTGAGAGAGCCCGGTCCGTGTCCTGATGGATGCGAAGGTTGGCAGAGTGGCGGCGTCTGGTGAGGCGCCGGTCAACCTCGCGAAGTCCTCCTCGAACAATCGGATCCAGACCTTGGATCCCGGCACGCGCTGATCGTGCAGCAGCACGCCGTGCTTGACCCACAGATTGACGAGAGAGGCGGAGATTTGCAGTCGTTCGGCTGCCACTCTACTCGAGACCAGGCCATCTGCCCGCTCCGCCGCATGGTCGGGCTTCAGCGGACAGCCGGTCGGGATCGCGTGTTGTTTTCTCATTGAGTGAACCCGTGCATAGGTCCATTCCTTGCCGCTCCGGGTCCGAAGACCTTCGGCATTGAGGCGCTCAGCGACCTGATGATCGGGTCGATTGCTGGCCAGATCGGTGAGCCGATCAAGCACATCCGCCTCGGTCCGTTGATGCGTGCCGATCGGCGGACAGTTCGCTGAATGCTCCGTGATCGCGCCGCCGCACCAAAGAACCTTGAACGTCGCCTGGCGCTGCTCCGGATGCGCGCTCAACGTGACCTCGGTCACGACGAGGCGCAGCAGCCGCTTGCGGTCCACCATCGTGGTCGTGGCGGCGCGCCAGAGCGCGGGCAGGTCAGCGGCCAAGCGCCGGACATTTTCTTGGTCTGCGTCGCCGAGTGGCAGCAAGTCAGTTCGCTGCAGGACAGCATAGTCGCTTTGCAGCTTCTCGAGCGCTTCCAAGGCGATATTCCAGCGGGCCTCCAGGGACCGCGCCACGGAGCGGTTCTCCGGTTCTACGGCATCGTATTGCCGCTGCGCGCGCTCGGCTTCGTAGCGGGCGCGCTCGATGCGCAACTGCCAATGACGGGCAAGTTCGTGGCGCTCGCGTTCCATGACGGCGAACGCCTCCAATGTCGTCTCCAGGACCGCCGGTTGCACGGCCTCGAGGAACACCGTTCCGACGGCGTCGTCGAGATGTCGGACAGGGAATGCCTGGCAGGGCGGCAGGGCGTAATCCAGCTGGGCGCGCCGGCACTCGTAGCGGCGATACTCACGGCCATGACTGACCGTCATGCGTCGTCCGCAGCGCCCACACAGCACCAGACCCTGCAGCAGCGCCAATCCCTCGCGCGGCGCACCGCGTCCTTTTTTGGCGAAGTTGTACATGTTGTCGTGCAGCTGCTGGCGGTTGCGGAGATATTGATCGTAGCTCAGATACGCTGGGTAAACGTGAGGCACGACGATGTCCCACTCCTCGACCGGCCGGCGCCGCTCGGTCATGACCGGCGGATCGCCGGGGGCCATCTCCAGTTTGCGGCGTCCATAGACGAAGACGCCGGCATAGACCGGGCTCGTCAGCACCTGCTGGATCATCTGATAGGTTGGCCGCACCCACGCGAGCTTGCCCGTGTCGGCGCCCAGCTGGATGAGGCGCGGCATCTGTAGCCGCTGCGCGTTGAACTCGCGCTGCACGGCCCGGGCGTTACGCAGCACCAGGAACCGTTCAAAGATCCGGGTCAGCGTCTGACGGACCTGCTCCTCGGGATCGAGGACGACTGTCCCATCACCAAGCCGACGATAGCCGACCGGTAGGCGGAGGGCCAGTTCGCCCCGACGAGCCTTGTTCAGGAGGTTGCCGCGCATGCGGGCCCGAAGGATATGCAGCTCCGCGGCAAACAGGGTTCCCTTGACCCCGAGCAGCAGGCGGTCGTTGGGATCCTGGGGATCATAGATGCCGTCCTCGTCCGCAATGAGGGTGCGGAAGACGGCACACAGCTCGATCACCCGGTGCCAGTCGCTGTTCCGGCGCGACAGGCGCGACACCTCGGTGACCAGCACCATGCCGACCTCGCCCAGGCCGATCGCCGCGACCAGGCGCTGGAACCCGGTGCGCTGATGGCTACTGGCTCCAGACATCCCCAGATCATCATCGACGACCTGAACCTGCGGCGATGGCCATCCCATATGCCTCGCCCGCTCGGCCAGCTGATATTGCCGTCGCGTGCTCTCTTGGTTCTCGAGCACCTGACGCTGCGTCGACTGCCGCACGTAGACAATGGCCTGCAGGCGCAGATGGCGCGGCTGCAGCTTCGGGCTGGGCAACAGCGCGACATTCATCGGCGGCTTGAGCCCCGGGCCCTGCCGGCCCGGCGATGCCCAGCTGACGCCTTAGCAGCTCGGCCCAGAGCTTCACGACCTGCTCGTGCGTCCCCGGCGGGAACGAAGTCCACACCTGAAGTTCGGTTAGAGAAGGATGCCTGCGCATCGTCACCATCGCGCTCCACCCGAGTGCGGCAGTCGTTGATCACGTTCACCAGCTCGCGGAGGGACCCAGGCGTGAAGCGAAGACCAGGCGTCGGCGATCGGCCATCCGCAAGCTCCGTATTCCGCACGGCGATCAGTTGACGTGAGCCGTCGTTGATCTCGACGATCACGTACGCTTCGCCGCGATGCTGCTTGCGCCGCACCACCCGCACGACCTGTCCGGCCAGTGGATGGTGCCGCGCCGTAATACGAACAGGTTGGAGGACGCCGGGATTCATCCTCCCCTTTTGTTGACCGGATGTTAATCAACTCGAATAGGACGGACGTCTCAGCCTGATCCTTCCGCACGTAGCAGAGGTCATCGAGGATCAGGAGATGGTATTTGTCGAGCTTGTCGATCGCGCTCTCCAGCGACAACGCCTGACGGGCCTGCTGCAGGCGCTGTACGAGATCGATCGTTCGGGTAAACAGCACGCGGTATCCGCTCTCAACGAGGGCATGACCCAGAGCAGGACCGAGATGCGACTTCCCCGATCCGCTCGGGCCGAACAACAGGATCGTGCCGCCTCTGTCGATCCATCCGTCGCCGCTGGCGAGCGCCGTGACGTGCGCGCGACTGATCATGGGCACGGCGGCGAAGTCGAAACTGTCCAGCGTCTTGCCGGGTGGCAGATGCGCCTCGATCAGATGTCGCTGGACGCGACGCTGGACACGTTCGGCAAGCTCCAGCTCGGCGAGGGTTGCCAACAGTCGTGCCGCCGGCCAGCCCTCGCGGTCGGCGCGCTCGGTGAAGGTTTGCCACATGGCGGCGATGGTCGGCAGCCGCAACTCACGGAGGAGCAACGGCAGCCGCGCGGTGTCGACCTTGATCGTGTCGCCGGTGCTGTCGTTCATGCCGCGGCTCCCATGGACGGGAGGAGTGCGTCGTAACTGGTGACCGGGGGAAGCGTGACGACGATTTCGGGCATTGTTCCGGCCGCCGGCGCGAAGCGCAGCTCCAGTGCCGGAACGTCGATGGCGGCAGAGCCGGCGGCCCGTCGGCGTTGCATTTGCTCGGTGAGCGCGG
>DAHVFK010000039.1 GCA_027317055.1 Betaproteobacteria bacterium
ACTCGAACTCGAACGCGGCGCAGATCACGCCGATTTCCTTGATCGACCCCTGCATGACCACCAGGGCGTCCGTCTCTCCCGTCTGCTCCTGCGCCTCGGACAGACGCTCGGGGTATTTGCGCGAGTCCTTGAACTTGAGACTGTCTACCGGCAATACCTCGGCGCCGATCTCGAACCGCGTTTCAGTGTCGAGCAAAGCGTCGAGGCGCGCCCTCGCGTCGAGTCGCTCGTGGTGCCCGCACTTCGGGCATACGTTCAGGTTCTTCTGCAGGTCCGTGCTGTAGAGCACCGCGTCGCACGCCGGACATTTGGTCCACAGGCCCTCGGGTACGGTCTTGCGCGCGCCGCGTTCGGTGCGCTGGATCTTGGGTGGAAGAAGCTTCTGTAGCCAGCTCATGGGCGCCTAGCCTCGCTCATCGCGCTTAAGCGTCAAGTGCCGCGCGGATCGGCCTGATCAGATCCCGGACGCGGGCAACCGCCTGCTCGGGACCTGCGGCTTCGATTTCCTGAATGATGCGACTGCCGATCACGACGGCGTCGGCAATCTCGGCGACGCGCCGCGCGGATTGCGCGTCGCGTATGCCGAAGCCGACGCCGATCGGCAGCTGCGTGGCCGCCCGCAGAAGGGGGATGCGCTTGGCGACGTCCGTCAGATCGAGGCTCGCCGCGCCGGTCACGCCCTTGAGGGAGACGTAGTACAAGTAGCCGGCCCCTATACGGGCTACCTCCTGGATCCGGTCCGGGGTGGAGGTGGGCGCAAGAAGGAATATCGGGTCGATCCCGCCGCTCTTGGCCAGCGCCGCGAACGGCGCCGCCTCCTCCGGCGGGTAATCCACGACGATCACACCGTCGACGCCCGCGCTCGCCGCCGCGGCAAGAAACTTCTCGCCGCCCATCGCCTCGATCGGATTGGCATAACCCATCAGGACCACCGGGGTTTCCGCATCGTGATCGCGAAACCCGCGCACCATGCCGATGACGTCCGCAAGTCCGACGCCGTTCGCCAGAGCGCGCTCGGACGAGCGCTGGTTGACGGGCCCGTCGGCCATGGGATCGGAGAACGGCACCCCGAGCTCGAGAATGTCCGCTCCGACCTCGACCAGCGCTTGCATCAGCGGCACCGTGAGAGCGGGCGTCGGGTCGCCCGCCGTGATGTACGGTATCAGACCTTTGCGGCCCTGCTTGCGTAGCGACGCGAAACGCGACTGGATGCGCGACATCGCTAGAACACGATCCCCGAGCGTTCGGCGACGGTGTGCATGTCCTTGTCGCCGCGCCCGGACAAATTGACCAGCAGAATCGCATCGCGGCCGAGCGTCGGCGCGATCTTGGTCGCGTATGCGACGGCATGGCTCGACTCGAGCGCCGGGATGATTCCCTCCAGACGGCACAGCTCATGGAACGCCTGCAGCGCCTCGTCGTCGGTCACCGCGACGTACTCGGCGCGCCCGCTGTCCTTCAGCCAGGCATGCTCTGGCCCCACGCCCGGGTAGTCGAGGCCCGCGGAGATGGAATGCGTCTCGATGATCTGGCCGTTGCCATCCTGCAACAGATAAGTGCGGTTGCCGTGCAGCACCCCCGGCGTGCCGGCGCACAGGGACGCCGCGTGCCTGCCGGTCGCGAGCCCCTCTCCCGCGGCTTCGACGCCGATCAGCCGCACCGATTCGTCGGGCAGATAGGCATGGAAGATACCCATGGCGTTCGAGCCGCCGCCTACGCATGCGATCACGGCGTCGGGTTGGCGTCCGGCGAGCTCGGGCATCTGTTGCAGACATTCTTCGCCGATTACCGCCTGGAAGTCGCGCACCATCGTCGGATACGGATGCGGCCCGGCCACCGTGCCGATGATGTAGAACGTGTTCTCGACGTTCGTTACCCAATCGCGCATCGCTTCGTTAAGTGCATCCTTGAGCGTCCTGGAGCCGGATTCGACCGGCACTACGGTAGCGCCGAGAAGCTTCATACGATACACGTTCGCGGACTGGCGTTTGACGTCTTCGGACCCCATATAGACGACGCACTCCATGCCGTAGCGCGCCGCGACCGTTGCGCTGGCGACGCCATGCTGGCCGGCGCCGGTTTCCGCGATCACGCGCGGCTTTCGCATGTAGCGCGCGAGCAGCGCCTGGCCTACCGTGTTGTTGATCTTGTGCGCGCCGGTGTGATTCAGGTCTTCGCGCTTGAGATAGATCTGTGCCCCGCCATACTTCTGCGACAGACGCTTCGCGTGGTAGACCGGACTTGGCCGACCGACGTAGTGCTTCAGCTCGTAGCGCAATTCCGCCGAGAATGCCGGATCCTTGCGGCAGTGTTCGTACGCCTGCCGCAATTCATCGAGCGCGTGGATCAGGGTCTCGGCGACGAACACGCCCCCGTAAGGGCCGAAGTGTCCGCGCGCGTCGGGGAGCTCATCCATCTGCATTCCTGACCTCTGCCATGAAAGCCGCAATCTTGGCCGAGTCCTTGATGCCCTTCGCGGACTCGACGCCGCTCGTAACGTCCACACCCCATGGGCGCACGCGACGGATCGCGTCGCGAACGTTCTCGGTCGTCAGGCCGCCCGCAAGAATCAGCGGACGGGGTCGCTGGCGAGGAACCACGGACCAGTCGAAGCGAGTTCCCGTGCCGCCGTACGCCTCGACGTAGGTGTCCGCCAACCAGCCGCTCGCGCCCACGTAAGGCCGCAGGTATTCTAGCAAATTGACCCCTTCCTTCACCCGGCAGGCCTTGACATAGGGTAGGCCGAAACGCTCGCAGAATTCGGGCGGCTCGTCACCATGAAACTGCAAGGCGCCGGGGCGCACCCGGTCGAGCACGCGCTCGACCTCGTCGCGGCTTGGATCGACGAACAGCGCCACCGCCGTGACGAACGCAGGCAGCGCGTCGCGCAGCATGCGCGCCTGCTCGTAGGCCAGGAAGCGCGGACTGGGGGGATAGAAGACGAGCCCGATGGCGTCGGCCCCTGCCTCGCAGGCGGTCCACGCATCCTGGGCGCGCGTTATGCCGCAAATCTTTACCCGGGTGCGCATCGCTCAGAGCTCAGCCGGCAGCGCGGTCGGCGCGCGACGCCCGCTCGGCAGCCCCCATTGGGGGACGTAATCGACGGCTTCGAGATAGAGGCCCTCGGGGCCGAAAGTCGGCGCGGCGCGCGCGCGTTCACGCGATGCCAGGACATCGCCCGCCCAGGCCGGAGGATGCTTGCCCATGCCGACGTACACCAGCGTTCCGACGATGTTTCGAACCATGTGGTGCAGGAAGGCGTTAGCGGTGATGACGAAATCGATCCGCTCGCCGATGCGTTCGATCTCGAGTCGTTTCACGCGCCGCACCGGCGTCTTCGCCTGGCACTCGGCGGAGCGAAAAGCGGAGAAATCGTGCTCGCCGACGAGAAACTCGGCCGCACGGCGCATCGAATCGACGTCGAGCGCACGATGGAACCATCCGGCGTGGCGCGCGGCGAGGGCAGGCCGCACCCCGCGATTGAGCAGAACGTACCGATAGCTGCGGGATATCGCGCTGAAACGGGCATGAAACACGTCCTCGACCGGCCGCACCCACAGCACCGCGACCGATTCGGGCAGCATCGCGTTTACGCCCCTTACCCAGGCGCTGTCCGGACGCGCCGCGGGAGGATCGAAATGAATCACCTGCTCGCACGCATGCACTCCACGGTCAGTTCGCCCCGCGCAGGTGACCTTTACCTCCTCGCCTGCGATTGCCGCCATCGCCGTCTGCACCACATCCTGCACCGCGCCGCCGCCCGGCTGGGTTTGCCAGCCGAGGAATCGGCTGCCGTCGTATTCGATGCCGAGTGCGAGTCGCATGCCGAAAATAGTTTAGCCACGGTGCTGCGCAGGGGCGCAGCCCGTGGCTAATTGTCGGGGGTATGCTCTCAGCCGAGGCTGGAGAGCATCTGCTTGGCTTGGCTTTGTTGCGCGTTGTCGCCTTCTTTTACGACCTCGCTCAGCAATTCGCGCGCGCCGTCCTTGTCGCCCATTTCCTCGTAGGCCTTGGCCAAGTCGAGCTTGGTGGCGACTTCCTGCCATTTCGGATCCGTGCTCGTGATCGGGGCCGGGCTTTGGCCCGGCGCGTCGAGGTCCAGACTGATCGAGGACAGATCGAGTGGCGCGGGCTCTGCGGAAGGCGTCGGCATGGGCTTAGTCTCTGCGCTATCGAGGTCGAGATTGAAATCCATCGATCCCAAGGTATCCGCAGCGGACGCCGCCGGTTCCTGCGTCGCCGGGGACTGGAAGCTGATGCCCCCGCTGTCGGCCGTCTGCTGCGCTTCCCCTCCGACCAGGCCCAGGTCGAAATCGAGACCCGCCGACTCCGTCTTGGGCTCTGCGTTCTTGTCCATGATCAGGGTTCCGCCTTTGGCGAAATCACCCGCCTTCATCGTGTTGGTGCTCGAACCGATGTCGAAGTCGAGCGCCGCCGAGGCCTGCTGTTTGCCTTCGTCCTCGCCGACGTCCAGAGGAACGTCCGGACTTACGGGGGTCGATGCGGCGTCCAGATCGAAATCCAGGTCCGGCACTGGCGCGGGCTCGGCAGCGGCCTCCAGAATCGGGGTACCGGTACGTGTCCCTGCTGCTTCTGCCGCGCCGCCGTAGAGCGAGTTCTGCGGATCGATGCTGTGACCAAGCGCCGCGGCCTTCTCCCACTCCGGGCCCGAACCCGTGAGTGCCTGCAGCTTGCGCGCCGTCTGTTCGAACGACGTTGCGTCGTGCCGCCCGGCATAGATCTCGAGCAGCTTGGCATGGATCGCCGGGCGCTTCGCGTCCTTTTGCAGTGCTTCGTTGAGGATCTCCTCGGCCTGCGCATCCCGCCCGTACGCCATGTATACGTCGGCCTCCGCGATCGGGTCGACCTCGTCTGCCTCCATTCCGCCGACGCTCGACTGACTGACCGAGGCCTGGCTGCCCGCATCCGCCCGCACGGGCGGCACCCCCGCCACGCTCAAGACCGAAGATGCCCCGCCCGTGCCAGCCGCGGCGTCGAAAGCGCCTCCGCGAGGCGCAGCAGCGTTCTTCTTGCGGCGCCACGTCCAGGCGCCGTAACCGAGCAGCAGCGCGAGTACTGCGCCCAACCCGCCCACTGCAACCGGGTCGTCGAGCAGATCGTCGAGCAGGCTCGGCGGCGGCGGAGGCGCCATCGGTTTTGGCGCAGGCTTCGGCGCGACCTTTGGCGCCGGTTTGGGCGCCGGCGCAACTTCCGGCTTGGCCGGTGCAGCCACCGGCTTGGGCGCTTCGGCCGCCTTGGCGGGTGCTGCCGCAGGCTGTTGGGCAACCGGTGCGGCGGGGTTTGCCGGGGCGGTCGTCGGCGCAGTGGGGGCCGCGGCGGCCTTTTGCTGCAAATCCGCCAGCTCTTTGCTCTTCACTTCGAGCGCCTTGTCCTTCAGTTCGACCAGCTTCTGCAGATCGCTGACGTTCCTCTCCAGGTCGGCAACGCGCGATTGCGCCTCCTGCAGCGCGCGCTCGCGCGCAGCCTGGTCATCCTCGCGCGCCGCGCGCGACATCGGACCGGACCCCGTGTCCGCGTTCGAAAGCTTCAATTGGTCTTTTTGCGCGGCCGGCGCGGCCGGCTCAGGCGTCGAGCTGATGCGTCCGCTGACTGCGCGCTCTCCCGCGCCAGCGCTCGTCGCGGGCGCGGCCGCCGCGAGCTTGCGCCGATAGGCGCCAAAGTCCGCCATTTGCGATATCACGAGCCGCCGTGCGCCCTCCGGATCGACTGCCGCGACGGTCTCTTGGTCGGGAATGTCGAGGATCCGGCCGGCGCGCACCAGATTGATGTTGTCGTGAATAAATGCGTCGCGATTCGCGCGGTACAGCGCGATCAGCATCTGGTTGTAAGTGATGCCGCGCGTCAGGTTCTCACGCGCGATCGCGCCCAAGGTATCGCCCTTCTTTACTTCGCGCGTGGCGGGGCCCTTCGGCTCGGGTGCCGCCGCCTTGGGCGCGGGGGTCGGGGCGGGCGTAACCGCGGGTGCAGGAGCGGGGGCCGCTTCGAGCGGCCGCTCCTGGACCGGCGCCTGAGCGGCCGGCGCCTGGGCCGGCTTTTCCATCGGCGTGGCCGACGGCGCGGCGCTGATCGCCTGCGTCGCCTTGTAGTCCGGCGGATCGAGCAGGAAAGTGTACTCGCGCACGAGCCGCCCGCTCGACCACTGCAACTCGACCAGGATGTCCAGGAACGGTTCGTTTACCGGCTTCGCGGTGGTGAGCTTGATCACCGACTTGCCATTGCGCTGCTCGACGTCGAATTTCATGCCGAGCAGCACCGGGTTAAACTCGATGCCCGCTTGATGGAATGCATCCTGCGATGGCAGGCGCGCGGTCACCGAGGCCATCTCGCCGGGCTGTTCGGAGACGATCTGGATCTCGGCGTTCAGTGGCTGCCCGAGCGCCGACAAGACGCGCAAATCCCCCAATCCCACTGCATGGGCGAGCAAAGGAACGGCCAGAAGCGCCGCGGCGAAAATTCTCATTGTGATGGATTTGCCCACGGTCCCACCCTGACTCAATTTGCGGTCCCCAAGTAAAATAACATCATGGTGTTAGGCTTGCAAGCTGAGAGATATTCTCGATTCTTTCACCATTGCAGCGGAACTCGCTATAAATTTTTGCCGCCTCGAGCCTGCCGGTCGCGGCCGCCCCCTCACCGCCCGACGCCTGAATCGAGCAGTACGCGCAGCATACGCCGCAGCGGTTCGGCCGCGCCCCACAACAGCTGATCGCCGACCGTGAAGGCAGCGAGGTAGTCTCCCCCCATCGGCAGCTTGCGCAGGCGCCCGATAGGCACCGAGAGCTTGCCGCTGACGGCAGCCGGCGTAAGCTCCGCGAGCGACTCTTCGCGCCGGTTCGGAACCACCTTCACCCACTCGTTGGCCTCGGCGACCATTCCCTCGAGTTCGTCCAGCGGAACGTCCCTGCGCAGCTTGATCGTAAGCGCCTGGCTGTGACAGCGCATCGCGCCGATACGCACGCAGATGCCGTCCACCGGCACTGGCCGGTCGGCGCGGCCGAGGATCTTGTTGGTCTCGGCCTGGCCCTTCCACTCCTCCCGGCTCTGGCCGTTGCCGAGGTCCTTGTCGATCCACGGCAGCAAACTGCCGGCGAGCGGCTGGCCGAAGTTTGCCTTTGGCAGCTCCGGCGCGCGAATCGCCCCGGTCACGGCGCGGTCGATATCCAGCGCGCTCGAGGCAGGGTCGGCGAGCAGCTTCTTCGCGCTGTCGCCGACGCGCGCCATCTGTTGCGCAAGCTCGCGCATGTTCGCGGCGCCGGCACCCGAGGCCGCCTGGTAGGTCATACTCGTCATCCACTCCACCAGGTCGTGCTGGAACAGCCCGGAAACTCCCATCAGCATCAGGCTGACCGTGCAGTTGCCGCCAATGAAGTTCTTTGCGCCCTTTACGAGCGAATCCTTCACCAGCGGCATATTGACCGGGTCGAGTACGATCACCGCGTCGTCGTTCATGCGCAGCGCGCTCGCCGCATCGACCCAGTAGCCGTTCCAGCCGGCGCCGCGCAGCTTCGGGTAGACGTCGTTGGTGTAGTCGCCCCCCTGGCAGGAAACGATCACTGGCAGCGACTTGAGCGCCGCGACATCGTTGGCGTCCAGTACCGTGCCGCTTTCCCTGCCTATGTTGGGGCCCTCGACGCCCGCCTGGGAAGTCGAAAAGAAGACCGGTTCGAAGTGGTCGAAGTCGCGCTCCTCGCGCATGCGCTGCACGAGCACCGAACCGACCATACCGCGCCAACCGACGATGCCGACCCTCAACATGATCCTTTGCTCAGAGGGCGGCGACCACCGCGTCGCCCATTTCATTCGTGCCCGCCAACCGTGTGCCCGGCGTATGGATATCCGCGCTGCGGTATCCCTCGCGCAGCACCTGCTGCACGGCGCGCTCGACACGACCGGCCGCCTGCTCGTTGCCCAACGAGTAGCGCAGCATCATCGCCGTCGAGAGGATCGTCGCCAGCGGGTTTGCCACGCCCTTGCCGGCAATGTCCGGCGCCGAGCCGTGAATCGGCTCGTACAGCCCCTTGTTGTTCGCGTCGAGCGAAGCCGATGGCAGCATTCCTATCGACCCGGTGAGCATCGATGCCTCGTCTGACAGGATGTCGCCGAACAGATTGCCGGTGACGATGACATCGAATTGCTTTGGATTGCGCACCAGCTGCATGGCGCAATTATCCACGTACATGTGCGACAGGTTGACATCGGGATAGGATCTGCCGAAGTCCGTCACCACCTCTTTCCACAGCTCGGTGGTTTCCAGCACGTTGGCTTTGTCGACCGAGCACAGGCGCTTGCCGCGCTTGCGCGCTGCTTCGAAAGCGACCTGCGCAATACGCCGGATCTCGCTCTCCCGGTAGCGCATGGTGTTCACCCCCTCGCGCTCGCCTCCGGCCAAGGTCGCGATTCCGCGCGGCTCGCCGAAGTAGATGTCGCCCGTCAGCTCGCGTACGATGAGCACGTCTAGGCCGGCGACGATCTCCGCCTTGAGCGAGGATGCCGCGGCAAGCTCCGGGTAGACCATCGCGGGGCGCAGATTCGCGAACAATCCGAGCTCCTTGCGCAGACGCAGCAGTCCGCGCTCCGGGCGCTTGTCGCGAGGCAGGGCATCGTACTGCGGCCCGCCGATCGCCCCGAACAGAATTGCATCGGCCTGCTGCGCGAGCTTCAGCGTCGCCTCGGGCAGAGGATCGCCTGCGGCCTCGTACCCCGCCCCGCCGACCGGCGCCTGCTCGAGCTCCAGCCGCAAGCCGTCCTGCTCCAACCGGTGCAAGACCTTGAGCGCCTGCGCGACGATTTCGCTGCCGATCCCGTCGCCCGGCAAGACCGCAATTTTCATCGCGATCTACCTGAACAGCCAGGGGAACTGTTCGCGTCGCGCAGCTTCGAACGCACGAATCTCGTCCGCATGCTGCAGCGTCAGTGCAATCTCGTCGAGACCGTTCAGCAGCGAATGCTTACGAAACGGATCGACTTCGAACCGGTAGCGCCGCGAGCCGTCGGTGGTCGATACGGATTGCTGCTCGAGGTCCACCACGAGGCGAAAACCCGGGAACGAGGCGCAGTCGTAGAACAATGCGTCGACCTCGGCCTCGGCAAGCACCACGGGAAGCAGCCCATTCTTGTAGCAGTTGCCGAAGAAGATGTCGGCGAACGACGGCGCAATCACGCAGCGGAAGCCGTAGTCGATCAGCGCCCACGGCGCATGCTCGCGCGACGATCCGCAGCCGAAGTTCTTGCGCGCCAGGAAAATCTCTGTGCCCTTGTAGCGCGCCTGGTTGAGGAAGAAATCCGGGTTGATCGGCCGCCGCGCGTTGTCCATTCCGGGCTCGCCGTGGTCGAGGTAGCGCCAGGCGTCGAACAGATTGGGTCCGAAGCCGGTGCGCTTGATCGACTTGAGGAACTGCTTCGGAATGATTGCGTCGGTATCGACGTTTGCCCGATCGAGCGGCGCGACCAGGCCATCGAGGCGCGTGAATTTCTGCATCGTGCTCACTTCTCCTTGCTAGAACCCAGAGCGCACATCGACGAAATGGCCGGCAATCGCCGCGGCGGCCGCCATCGCCGGGCTCACCAGGTGCGTGCGCCCGCCGTCGCCTTGCCGGCCTTCGAAATTCCGGTTGGACGTCGATGCGCAACGCTCGCCCGGCTCGAGGCGGTCCGCGTTCATCGCCAGGCACATCGAGCAGCCCGGCTCGCGCCATTCGAAACCTGCGTCGATGAAGATCCGGTCCAGCCCTTCCTGCTCGGCCTGGGCTTTCACCAGCCCGGAGCCCGGCACCACCATCGCCAGGCGCACGTTCCGCGCCACGCGGCGTCCCTTCACCACCGCCGCCGCGCTGCGCAGGTCCTCGATGCGCGAATTCGTGCACGATCCTATGAACACTTTGTCCAGCCTGATATCGCTGATTCGGGTGCGCGGCTTGAGCCCCATGTAAACGAGCGCACGCTCGATGCCTTCGCGCTTGACGGCGTCCTTCTCGTTGTCCGGATCCGGCACCGTTTCGTCCACCGGCACCACCATCTCGGGCGACGTGCCCCAGGTTACCTGCGGCTTGATGGCACGCGCCTCGAGCGTGACCTCGCGCTCGAACTTTGCGTCCGGGTCACTGCGCAACATGCTCCAGTAGGCCACCGCCTGGTCCCATTCCGGTCCAGCAGGGGAAAAAGGCCGGCCCCTGAGGTACTGGCTGGTGGTCTCATCGACCGCGACCATGCCGGCGCGCGCTCCGGCCTCGATCGCCATGTTGCAAAGAGTCATCCTGCCTTCCATCGAAAGCGAGCGGATGGCGCTGCCCGCAAACTCGATTGCGCAACCCGTCCCGCCCGCGGTGCCGATGCGGCCGATGATCGCGAGCGCAACGTCCTTCGCGGTCACGCCGCGCGCCAGCGGGCCCTCTACCAGCACGCGCATGTTCTTCATCTTCTTGGTGATCAGGCACTGCGTCGCCAGCACATGCTCGACTTCGGAGGTGCCGATACCGTGTGCCAGGCAGCCGAAGGCTCCGTGGGTGCTGGTATGCGAATCACCGCAGACCACGGTCATGCCGGGCAGCGTTGCGCCGTTCTCGGGTCCGATGACGTGCACGATGCCCTGGCGCCGGTCGAGAAACGGAAAATAGACCTTGGCGCCGAATTCGCGCATGTTCTTGTCAAGGGTCTCGACCTGCAGGCGCGCGATCGGGTCGCGGATTCCGTCGATGCCCTGCTCCCAGCCCGTCGTAGGCGTGTTGTGGTCGGCGGTCGCCACCACCGAACCGGCGCGCCACGGCTTGCGACCCGCCAGCTTCAAGCCATCGTAGGCCTGCGGACTGGTGACTTCGTGCACCAGATGGCGGTCGACGTAGAGCAACGCGGTGCCGTCTGCATCGACGTGCACCACGTGGCTGTTCCAAAGCTTGTCGTAGAGCGTCTGTGCCATGCGTATTCGCGCGCCAAAGTGACCGATCGGAACTGTAAATTATCGCATACGCGAGGCGCCGCAGAGCTGCCGCGGAACCAGCCAAAACACCAGCGTGGCGCCGACCGCCGCGGCGGCGGCGGCGAACGAGAAGGTCAGCGCAGGCCCGCCCGCCTCCCACGCCCAGCCCGCAAGCAGGGTGCCCCCGGCCCCGCCGCCACCGTAGGCAAGACTGGAAAACAGCGCCTGTCCGCGAGCGTGCGCAGCGGCGGGAAACAGGCGCTGGACCGTCGCCACGGACGCAGCGTGAAACGCGCCGAAGGTCGCCCCGTGCAGCAACTGCGCGACCACGAGCACGGCAAGATACCCGGCCGCCCAACCGATCGCCGCGAACCGTACGACGGCCGCGAGCAGGCTGAAGAGCAGGATGGCCTGGAGGGAAAAGTGGCCGAACAGGGCGGGAAGGTAGAGAAATACGCCGATTTCGGCCAGCACGCCGAGCGTCCACAGCGCGCCGATCGACGTGCCGCTATAGCCGAGGCGCTGCAGGTGCAAGGTGAGGAACGCATAGAGCGCGCCGTGCGCAGCCGCCATGCAGAATCCCGCGCCGATCAAGCCGCGCACCGAAGCCGATCTGCGACCGCGCGCTGCGCCCTCATTGCGGTCGGCCGACGCAGGCGATGCGCCGGCGGCGCGGGGCAACACGACTGAGGCAGCGAGCGCCGCCAGCGCGAGCGCGAGCAAGATCCAGCTCAGGCCGGCGGGCGCATGGGCGTCAAGCCAGGCGCCTACCAGCAGTACGGTGACGATGAAACCGACCGATCCCCAGAGCCTGATCGGGCCGTAATCCCCGCTGCGCCCGGCAAGGGCCGAAAGCGTGATCGCCTCGACCAGCGGCAGCCCGCCGGCAGCCAGGATGCTCGTGACCGCAACCAGCAGCGTGATGCCCGGGAAACCCGGTACGTACGGCATCGCTGCGAAACCCACGGCGAGGGCGGCGCAAGAAGCCACGACCACGGCGCGCCGCGCGTCGGCGCGGTCTGCCAGCCAGCCCCAGAAGGTCGGGGCGAAGATCCGGGCCAGCTGCGGCATCGCCAGCACGGTGGCGACCTCCGCCGGCTGCAGCCCGCGCCCGGCGAGATAGACCGGGAAGTAGGGGGTGAATGCCCCGACGTAGGCGAAATAGGCGAAGTAGAACGCGGCCAAGCGCAGCGCGGCAGGTATGCGGCGCAGGCTCAGATCGCCGCCGTCGCGGGCTTCGCCGCGAAGCGAATCACGCCAACGACTTCGCGCACCAGCCGCTCGACCTCGGCCGCATCGGACGCGAGCGGCCCCAGCTGTCCGTCGAGCAGCAGCCCCGCCAGCCCGTGCAGCAACGCCCACGAGGCCGTTGCGGCGCGCCTAGCGTGCTCTGCGTCGCCCAAGCCGGGGATCGTATCGGCCAGCACCCGTATTACGAGGTCGGACTGGTCGGCAATATCCGCGCCGCATGCAGGCGGGATCTCGCCTGCGTACATGAGCCGATAGCGGCGCGGGTGCGCGAGCGCGAAACGCAGGTACGCGCATGCCACTTCCACTCCGCCCGCGGCGGAGGCCTCGCGTAGCGCGGCGCCCAGCTGCGCATAGCCCTGCGCGACGACTTCCGCCAGGAGCGTCTCCCGGTCGGCGAAGTGCCGGTAGGGGGCGCTGTGGGACACGCCCGCGCGCCGCGCCGCTTCACGCAAGGTCAGAGTCGCCGGACCGCGCTGGTCGAGGATGTCGCCCGCCACGCGCACCAGCTCCGCGCGCAAGTCGCCGTGATGATAGCTTCGCCGGCCATATGTTGACATCAGCTACATTATTTCCAGAGATAATGTATCCACTGACAACATAGCATTCCCGGCCCGGCGGCGCAACGGGGTCTGACTCAGCGTTTCTTCCCCGCCAGCCGGCGCGCGTAAGGATTGCCGCGCGTACGGAACTCGACCGCCATGGGCGTTCCGCGCAATCCGAAAGCGTTGCGGAAGCGGCCCTCGAGGTAGCGGCGGTAGGTATCCGGTACGTAATCGAGCGCGTTGCCGTGAATGATGATCCGCGGCGGATTCATGCCGCCCTGATGCGCGTAGCGCAGCTTCGGTCGTACCAGCCCCTTGCGCGGCGGCGCCTGCTGCTCGACCGCCGCAATGAGCGCCCGCGTGAGCTTCGGCGTCGAAAGCTTGGCCATGGCCGCGCCGTAGGCCGCGTCCACCGAGCGCATCAGCTCGCCCAGCCCCTTGCCGCCGCGCGCCGAGACGAAACGGGTCTCGGCGAAGGCCAGAAACCCGACTTTCCGGGCCAGTTCATGCTTGACCCGATCGCGCGCCTCCTTGTCCGCAGCGTCCCACTTGTTGACCGCCACCACCACCGCGCGGCCGCGCTCCAGAATGTAGCCGGCAACGTGGGCGTCCTGGTCGGTCACGCCCTGCGCCGCGTCCAGCATGAGCACCGCGACGTTCGCCGCCTCGATGGCCTGCAGCGTCTTGACGATCGAGAAGCGCTCGACCGCCTCCCCCGCCTTTCCGCGCCGCCGCAGGCCCGCCGTGTCGATCAAGGTATAGCGCCGCCCGGCGCGCTCGAACGGGACCTCGATCGGGTCGCGGGTGGTTCCCGGCTGGTCGAACGCGATCACTCGCTCCTCGCCTACCAGGGCGTTTACCAGGGTGGACTTGCCCACGTTGGGGCGCCCCACGATCGCCACGCGCGGATGGCCCTCGTCCACCGCTTCGGCTTCCTCGTCGGGCGGCAATTCCGCGACCACCGCCTCGACCAGGTCGCGCACCCCCTCGCCGTGGGCGGCGGAAATCGGCGCCGGCGCACCGAGGCCGAGCTCATGGAATTCCGCCGTCGCCGTATCGGCGGCCAGGCCTTCGCACTTGTTGACCGCGATCCAGATGCGCTTCTTCAGCTTGCGCAGGCGCGCCGCAATCTCGCGATCCGTCGGAACCAGACCGCTTCGCCCGTCGACCACGAACACCACGGCATCCGCTTCCGCCATCGCCTGTTCGGCCTGGCGCGCCATCTCGACGAAGATCCCGTCGCTCGTACCGGGCTCCAGTCCGCCCGTGTCGATAACGATGAACGAGCGCTCGCCGAATGTAGCGTCGCCGTAGTGCCGGTCGCGTGTCACTCCGGGGACGTCGACCACGATCGCATCCCGGCTGCGCGTGATGCGGTTGAACAGCGTCGACTTGCCGACGTTAGGCCGCCCGACCAGCGCGATGACAGATTTCAAAGCGAGAGCGCGTACAGCCTGCCGTTGAGTGTCTGAACCAGAAGTCCGGACGGCAGCTTGATCGGCGCGGCGCGGATCGGTCCGCCGTCGGTGGCGAAGCGCGCGACGAAGGCGCCCGACTCGCGGGCGAGGAAATGAACGTAGCCTTCCAGGTCGCCGACGGCGATTTCGCCCCCGAGCGGCAGCGGCAGCGACGTTTGCCTATTCGCGAGCTTGTCCTGCTTCCACACGCTGCGCCCGTTGGTTCGATCGAACGCATAGACCGCGCCCTTGTCGTCGCTAACGTAGGCGTAGCGTGCGTCCAGGCTGACGCCGGTAACGGACGAAATCTCGCGCGACCAGATCGGGTTGCCGTTGCGTGCGTCGAAGCAAGCCACACGCCCCTGGTACGCCGCGGCGCACACCTCGCGGCCCTCTGCCACCGGTACCCCCTCCACATCGGTGACCCGCTCGAGCTCGGTGGCGCCGTGCGCAACGGCTACCGTCGCCTCCCAGCGAGGCCCGCCGTTTTCCAGCGCGATCGCGACCAGCTTGCCGCCGGAGAATCCCGCGTACGCCGTATCGCCGTCGATGCTCAGGCCCGCCGGCGCTCGAACGATGAGCGATGCCGCGGCGCGCTGGTAGACCCAGCGCCGCTCTCCGTTGTCCGCGCCGAAGGCGAATACGCGGCTGTCGGCGCTGCGCACCAGGACCAGTCCGTCGCCAAGCGCAGGGGCCGCCAGCAC